>JALYXE010000272.1 GCA_030947265.1 Acidobacteriota bacterium | reverse complement strand
CTTCGAGCGCGACTCGGGTCACTTCCGAGGCGAACGAGTTAAGCTGATCGACCATCGTGTTGATGGTGTTCTTGAGTTCGAGGATCTCCCCCTTGACGTCGACGGTGATCTTCTTGGAGAGGTCGCCGTTGGCGACGGCGGTGGTGACTTCCGCGATATTGCGCACCTGACTCGTCAAGTTACTGGCCATCGAGTTCACACTGTCCGTAAGGTCTTTCCATGTTCCCGCTACTCCCTTTACCTTGGCCTCGCCACCCAGTTTGCCTTCCGTGCCCACCTCGCGCGCGACGCGGGTAACTTCGGAAGCGAAAGAGCTGAGCTGGTCAACCATTGAGTTGACGATCTTCACAGTGCGTAGGAACTCGCCCTTTAACGGACGTTCATCAACCTGCAGCGCCATGCGTTCTGAAAGATCGCCGTTCGCGACCGCGCCGATCACGCGCGCCATCTCACTCGTCGGCCGCGCCATGTCATCAATCAGTAAATTGGTGGAATCAACAAGGCGCAGCCAGGAACCGGTCGCCGCCGGCACCGCGGCCCGATGCATTATCTTTCCCTCTTTACCGACTACGCGGCTTACCCGTTCAACTTCTTTGGTGGTCTTATCGCTCAATTCGATGATGTCGTTGAGAGTATCGGCAATCTTGCCTGCCTCGCCCGTCCACTCGCCGGGCAAACGGGCAGAAAAATCGCCTTTCTTAAAGGCCACCAGGGTTTTTAGCAGCAACTTGGTATTCAGTGAGTCGTTCGTCAGGGTTTGAATTGGCATTGTTTCCTTCCAAACTTGCTTAAGAAATCTAAGAGAGGCTGGCCGTAAAAAAGCTGGCCAGAAAGCCTGGCAGAACTAGTTCTGAGACGCACTAAACGCTCAGCGCAGTCCTGGACTGTGCTGGCTTATAGCGGGGGAAGTTCAACAGAATAGGGGGGATACAGCAACCAATTCAAGTTGCTGCTACTCAGTATTTTATACCGGGCTTGGCAGGATATGTAAACTCTTTTAGAGAACCTGACCGTGGGCGTCTAATCATTGTTCTAATTTCGCTCCATGAAGTCGTCAGCGAATCGCCCTCAATCGGTCGTATAATCCGGCCACTATTTGACCCAGACGGTCTTGATATTTACAAACTCGCGAATCCCGAATTCGCCGAGTTCACGGCCGTACCCGGAATTCTTTATTCCACCAAAGGGAAGTCGCGGATCAGAAGCGACCATGCCGTTGATGAAAACGCACCCCGCCTCGAGTTCATCGATGAATCGTTCTTGTTCGCGTGCGTCATGGGTCCACGCGGCCGCACCGAGTCCGAAAGTGGTAGCGTTTGCCAGTTGAATGGCATCCTCGATGTTCATAACACGGAAAAGCAGCGCCACGGGACCAAAAATTTCTTCACGGTATGCTGGTGAGTCTGGAGAAATGTTAGCGAGGACACTGGGTTCGTAGAAATTACCCGCGCGTTCCAGCCTTTTGCCCCCAGTCAGGATGTGCGCGCCGGCGGCAACGGAAGTTTTTAGCTGACTGTCCACATCCTTCAATATTTGTTCAGTCGCCAGCGGCCCGATGTCAGTCGTTTTGTCCAGAGGATTTCCCAAGCGAAGTGCTCTCATTCCTTCCACAAACTTAGGTTCAAATTCGTCGTAGATCTGATCCGCAATAATGAAACGTTTTGCCGCAATGCATGATTGGCCATTATTAACCGTGCGAGCTTTCACGGCCGTGGTGACAGCCTCTTCCATTTCGGCTGACGGCATGACAATAAAGGCATCGCTGCCGCCGAGTTCCAGCACAGTCTTCTTGATTTGTTTGCCTGCGGTCCCTGCAACACTTCGTCCTGCAGGTTCACTTCCCGTTAAAGTTGCCGCGACGACCCGGCGGTCGATAAGAATTCGTTCCACCGCATCTGACCCGACAAGCAACGTTTGAAATGCTCCGTCCGGAAATCCAGCCCGCCGAAAGATGTCCTCAATAGCAAGAGCGCATTGAGGCACATTCGAAGCATGTTTGAGCAAGCCTACGTTGCCGGCCATGAGTGCCGGCGCCGCAAAGCGAAATACTTGCCAGAACGGAAAATTCCATGGCATCACCGCGAGCACTGGCCCGAGCGGCTGAAAGCATACATAACTCTTTGCCGCATCTGTCTCGACGATCTTATCCGCCAGATGATGCTTTGCCGTTTCGGCATAGTAACGACAAACCAGAGCGCACTTTTCTATTTCCCCCATTGCTGCTTTAAGCGGCTTGCCCATCTCCGAGGTCATTAGTCTGGCCAGGGTGTCTTTTTCAGACTCCAGAATTTCGGCCGCGCGCAACATCTTTGATTCGCGCTCTGCAAAAGTCGCGCGCCGGTAAGAGCGGAAACACGCTTCGGCGCGCTGCAGTTTCTCATCAATTTGCTCTGCATTGAGCGGTTCAAAGGTCTTGACTGTTTCACCGTTAGCCGGGTTAATTGACGCGATAGGCATTCCCTGGTCCTCGAATTTAATTTGCTGGAAAGCGAACATTATAGAACACCTTTGTGTATGTCGTGGGCAAGCACTTGATATACTCGGCGCGCTTACCGGCGCGAAACCAAAATGCGAAACCTTTTTGTTATTCCTACACCGAAATGAGTAAACGGAAGAGCGACTTAGATAAATTCGGTATTGCGGCGGCATTGCAGGAGATTGCCGCCCTGCTCGAGTTAAAAGGTGGGAAAGACCGCTTCAAGGCCCGCGCCTATCAAACCGGCGCGCGAGTGGTGGCGGGAATGAACGAAGATATTGGCCCAGTAGTGCAGGAAGACCGCCTTACATCAATGCGCGGAATCGGTGAGGCGCTTGCTTCGCAAATCAAACAACTTCACCTGACGGGCGACTCTTCCGTTTTACGAGGTTTGAAGAAGGAGTTTCCGCCGGGAATCATCGAGCTTTCAGGCGTGCCGGGACTCTCCATTAACAAAATCAAAACTCTTCACGAAGCTTTGGGAATCACATCGGTTTCTGAGCTGAAGGCTGCGGCTCAAGCAGGCAGGATAAAAAACATAAAAGGGTTCGGCGCGAAAACTGAGCAGAAGCTTCTCGAGACGCTTGTCGAGCACCGACAGCGCGCGAACACGCAAACGCGATTGCATCTTCACCATGCAATGCGAACGGCGGAACAGATTGCCAATTATCTTGCGACCACCCCCGAGACTGCCGACATCACGTTCGCCGGGTCTCTGCGCCGTTGGAAAGAAACGGTGGGGACGATTCGAGTATTAGCAAACACAACCGAACCGGCGGCATTGATCGAATACTTCCTACGCTTTCCTCTCATTGTTCGGGTAGAAACGCAGATGGAAGAGGCCTGCATCGTAAGACTTGCAGAAGGTGCGCGAGTTTCGCTGGTAGCCGCTCGTCCGGAGGAGTTTGGTTTGGCCTTGCTAACCGAAACGGGATCAAAAGCGCATGTCAACAAGCTGCATGATATCGCGAGCGGCAATGGACCCCAGTCAAAGAAGAAACCAAAAGGGAAACAAGGCGGAGTTGTATCGCGAACATCCGCGGAGTCCACAGAACTACCTGACGAAAGAGAAATCTACCGGCAGTTAGGAATGCAGTACATACCGCCGGAACTGCGCGAAGACACGGGCGAGATTGAAGCGGCGCTTGACGGAAAGCTGCCTGAAGATCTGATCACGCTGGAAGATATTCAGGGCATGGTCCACTGCCACACGACCTATTCAGATGGAAAACACACAATTGAAGAGATGGCCCGCGCTGCCGAAAATATGGGAATGAAGTATGTAACCATCACGGATCACTCGCCGACTGCATTTTATGCGGGCGGTGTTACGCTGGACAGGCTGCAGCGGCAATGGGATGAGATCGATGAAGTGCAGGAAAAGGTCAAGGTTAAGATCCTGCGTGGAACGGAATCTGACATCGTCGCCGATGGTCATCTCGATTATCCGGACAAAATTCTCGAGCAGTTTGATGTGATTGTTGCCAGCATCCACTCCCGTTACAAGATGGATTCAGCAAAGATGACCAGGCGGATCGTAACGGCAATGAGCCAGCCGGTTTTCAAGATTTGGGGACACGCACTGGGCCGTTTGATTGAACGCCGGCCACCTTTTGAGTGTGATATCGAGCGGATCCTGGATGTGATAGCTGAGTCACGGGCGGCTATCGAAATTAATGGCGATCCCTATCGTCTTGACATGGAGCCGCGGTGGATCCGCGAAGCGCGGAAACGCAAGATCAAATTTGTGATCTCGGTTGATGCACACTCGACCGGCGCGCTTAATAACTTGAAATACGGAGTGGGGATCGCTCGCCGGGGCTGGGTCAGACGCAAAGAAGTCTTGAACATTTTAAGTGTTAAAGGTTTTCAAAAGGCGGTCAGACCAGCATAATTTGCCACCGGAAAACGACCGACTATGCCACCCCACTGACCAACATATAAACATTGGAATCCTTCAGTTTGAATCCCCGGCGCTTTCTCCACCTTTCCTTATTTGTTGGCTTGAAGTCAGTTGTCTCACCCATGGCGTATTGAACTAGAACCGGTTGATTAATCAATGCTGCCTTCCAAGCAAAATTGTATTTTCTGTAGTGTCATCAACGGCGATGTGTCCGCGAACGTAGTTTTTGAAGACGACCAGTCTCTCGCTTTTCTGGACCACCGGCCGCTTTTTCCAGGTCATTGCTTGCTGGTGCCAAGAAATCATTTCGAAACTCTAAGCGATCTTCCACCGAACCTGGTGGGTACGTTCTTTGGGAATGTGCAACTTTTAACACGCGCGGTTGAATTTGCGCTGGAAGCCGAGGGCTCTTTCGTGGCAATGAATAACCGTGTAAGCCAAAGTGTTCCGCATTTGCACGTTCATGTTGTGCCGCGCCGAAAGAAAGATGGTTTAAAGGGCTTTTTCTGGCCACGCAATAAATATGGAAGCGAAGAAGACATCGCCAAGGTCCAGCAGCTAATTCGCTCTGCGATCGCCAGTATGCAAAAACTCTTGTAATCTTGCATGCAAAAGCTCTTGTAAGCCCAGCATGCAAAGAATCTTGTAAGAGGAGAACTAATGCTTGCACGACCGATTCATGGGTGCAGCCTTAATTATCTACGAGGGCAAGTGTTTTTTGAATTCATCAAAAAATAAAACACGCAAAAATTTGCGCTAAAAGTTCCTTCAGAGTATAACCCTCCCGTCGCGAGGGTTACGGCCTTCGAGACCGACAAAGGGATCGGCAACCGACGTGGTGACACGCGGAAGAGGGAATCAACAGGCGGCTGTTGCTTCCAAGACGCCCCGAGATGAAGCCGAAAGGCTTTGCTAGAGAAAGCTGAGAAGTTTTCTTGAGCTATTCGGATAAAAACGAGTAGCACCCTTTAGACAGGACCCGCTGAAGGGGGCGAATAGCTCGACGAAAGTTGAGCTGACGTTGTCGGATCGTAACCGAAGGTGGAGGAAAAGCCACCAGAACAAAAACCTAACGGCACCGCGTTCGAAAGAATGCGAGAATTGTGAAAGCGATTCGCGTGCTGACCGAAGATCAGACTGACCGCCAGTGGATCGTCGGGATATAAAATCGGCAGCCTAGTGTGTACATGCGAAGCTGCCACCCTATTAAAAGCTTCGGCGATTTTTAGGAAACGGATTGCGCTACTTTCGGCTTGCCGGGAGTAGCGTTTTCCGTTTTTGGAGCCCGGGGCAAAAAGGTTTATTATGAAGCTCTAAATTCCAATTACGTTCGGCGCCGCGCAGACGCTTGCTGTCTCCCTTTGAGTTTTTGCGCGCCCCCAAAGGAGATAAATCAATGGCTGAAGCAAAAATGCAAGAGACGCCAGAGTACAAGCCGGGAACCTTTTGTTGGGTTGAATTGGGAACCACTGACGGAGAAGCCGCAAAGCAGTTTTACACGGAACTGTTTGGCTGGGACTTTACCGACAATCCCGTCGGGCCAGGGATGATCTACACAATGCTAAAGCTCGGCGGCAAAGACGTCGGAGCACTTTACCAGATGCCTCCCGAGATGACGTCGCAGGGTATTCCGCCAAACTGGTTGTCATATGTTTTAGTGACAAATGTCGATGAAACTGTGCAAAAGGCAAAGGATGCCGGCGCAACTATAATGAAGGAGCCTTTTGACGTTATGACTGTTGGCCGCATGGCTGTTGTCCAGGATCCCACCGGTGCGGTTTTCGCTTTGTGGCAGGCGGGAACTCATAAAGGCGCGGGTATAGCGAATGTGCCCAATTCTTTTTGCTGGAATGAACTCGGAACCCCCGACACTACGAAGGCCGGCGACTTTTACACTGAGCTTTTCGGTTGGGGTAAAAACGTTCAACAGATGGGACCAATGACTTACACCTCATTCATGAACGGCGATCGACCGGCGGGAGGAATGTATAAGCCATCACCGGAAATGGGAAAGGTGCCGCCCCACTGGCTTGTTTACTTTGCAGTGGACGATACCGACGCAAAATTGAAAAAGGCGGGGGATCTGGGGGCGAAAACCCTGGCGCCGCCGATGGACATCCCGGGCACGGGACGGTTTGCGGTCATTCAGGATCCGCAAGGTGCTGCGTTTGGGATCATAAAGCTATCAAATCCACCTTCGTAAAGTAGCCGCGAATAGAATCCCGAGATTCAACTGGCGAAAAGGCATTTCGTCGGTAAAGTAATGTTTTGGTCCTTCGTCGCTGAAGGACCCTCCACCGGAGCGGGAGTTGAAGACGCTAACGCGCGATCAACTCCCGCTCAATTTAGTTAGACGGCGCTCCCGGTTGTCTGTATTTCGCTCATACCAAGCAAAACTGGAACATGAAATCGCGTCTCGTCTGGCTTCTCTTGTGCTGCATCTGGGGCTCGACCTGGCTGTTCATTAAGCTTGGTCTCGGCGATCTCCCACCTTTTACCTTTGCTGGAATCAGGTTTGTAATTGCCTGTGCAATTTTGTTTTCGCTGATTGCGGCGCGCCGCATTCCCCTGCCCCGCCAACGGAAGGACTGGGCTCTTTTGGCAATAACCGGTTTCCTCACTTTTTCTCTCAACTACGGCCTGGTCTTCTGGGGGGAGCAATACATATCGTCAGGACTCGCGGCAGTGCTGCAGTCCACGATGCCGGCTTTCGGCTTGCTACTTGCTCACCTGTATCTTCCAGCGGAGCGAATGACCCCGTTAAGAATTGTTGGAGTGGTAATGGGGATTGTGGGCGTGGGAGTGATATTCTCAAATCAGTTAAGTGTTTCTGGTCCCAGAGCCCTCGTGGGCAGCGCAGCGCTCGTGCTCAGTGCGCTTAGTGGCGCATATTCCAACGTGCTGGTAAAGGCGAGGGCCAAACATCTCGACCCGTCGATAACCGCGGCGGGTCAAATGCTTTTTGGCCTGGTTCCTTTATTGGCTTTAGGCTTTTTGCTCGAGGGAAACCCGCTCCAGTTTCATTGGACACCTCGAGCCCTGGTGTCAGTGCTTTATCTTGCGATAGTCGGCACGGTGATCGCCTTTGTGCTGTACTACTGGCTCGTCCAGCACATGGAAGTGACCAAGACGCTGCTGATTTCCCTCATAACTCCGGTGGTGGCAGTGATATTAGGAATGCTTGTATTAAGCGAACAGCTAACGTGGCGCACGTTGGCCGGCGGGGCCTTGATCATCTCCGGGATTGGTTTGATAGTTGTGAGGAGGGGCAGAAAACACGACGCGGAACTGGTTTCGACTTTATGAAAGCATTGCCTCTTACGCCGCTAAGCGAGAACAATACCGCTCTTCTGGCTCTTGTTGACATCTACGCAATCAAGCTC
>JALYXE010000267.1 GCA_030947265.1 Acidobacteriota bacterium | reverse complement strand
GAACTGCGCAGCTACGAAGAAGGGTTGTGAGAAAAACCTCTGGATCTTGCGTGCTCGCGAGACGATCAGCTTATCTTCATCCGACAGTTCGTCAAGGCCGAGAATCGCGATGATGTCCTGCAAGTCTATGTAACGCTGGAGCACGCGTTTCACGACTAGCGACGAGTTGTAGTGTTCTTCGCCGATGATGCGTGGATCGAGAATGCGGGAAGACGATGTGAGCGGGTCAACCGCTGGATAGATTCCCAGTTCAACAATCTGTCGCGAAAGCGCTGTCACCGCATCGAGGTGAGCAAAGGTGGTCGCCGGCGCAGGATCGGTGTAATCATCCGCGGGAACGTATACCGCCTGAATCGAGGTAATGGATCCCGTCTTGGTAGACGTGATGCGTTCCTGCATTTCGCCCATTTCCGATGCGAGGTTGGGCTGGTAACCCACCGCCGACGGCATACGGCCGAGAAGCGCCGACACTTCCGAGCCTGCCTGTGTAAAGCGAAAGATATTGTCGATGAATAATAAGACATCCAAACCTTTATCACGAAAGTATTCCGCGACCGTCAGACCGGAGAGCGCTACGCGCAGGCGAGCTCCAGGAGGTTCGGTCATCTGTCCATAGATAAGCGCAACCTTCGACTGCTCCAGCGCCTTCATATCAACCTTCGTCATGTCGAATTCGCCGGTATCATGGAAGTGCTTATTAAACTTCTCGCCAAACTGAATAACCTGAGACTCGACCATTTCGCGCAGGAGATCGTTTCCTTCGCGCGTTCTCTCACCCACTCCCGCGAAAACTGAAAATCCGGCACGAGCCTTCGCGATGTTGTTAATCAACTCCATCACGATCACGGTCTTGCCCACGCCGGCACCGCCAAACAGCCCAATCTTGCCTCCACGCACAAACGGCTGAATGAGGTCGATAACTTTTATGCCGGTTTCAAACATCTGTAGTTCAGTGGACTGCTCCTCAAACGACGGCGCATGACGGTGGATGGGATACCGCTCGGTGTGTTTGACGTCGCCCAGGTTATCGACAGGCTGGCCTATGACATTCAGCACGCGGCCCAGAGTTCCCTCGCCGACGGGCATCGTTATCGGGCCGCCGGTATCGATTGCCTTCATGCCGCGCACCATGCCGTCAGTTGGCAACATAGAGACCGTGCGAACCCGTCCCTCACCCAGGTGTTGCTGCACTTCCGCGATGAGGTCGATGGGCGTCGGCACGTCAAAGCCTTCGGAGACGATCCTGAGCGCTTGATAGATAGGCGGCAGGTGTTTTTCTTCAAACTCGACGTCAACTACCGGACCGATGATTTGCACCACGCGGCCTGCTGCCTGGCCATTGGTAGGCGTCTTTGTGCTGGACGTAGCCATACTCTATTTTGACTCCTCTTTCCCGACCTATAACGGCGAAAAAACTAGATGAATTACTCGATGGATTAAAAGCCAGTCAAGATAACACAGGGTCGAAAGTTGCGCCAAGCGCCGTACTTCGCAGCACTGATGCAGTTTAGAGTTCATCATTAAGCTTTAGCTTGCGTGACGAAGCGGGCAGCCTGATGGCCGAACTCTGAACTTCGGGCTTCAATCTTCATCAGTTCCTACTTCGCGGCTAATACTCCGGCTAAATCTGCGCCTCAATTCCACCATGGGGGTCCTGCAACGTCCCAGCCGTATTCCTGGTTAAACAAATCCTGGGAACTTTCCGTGTACTACATTCGTAGTACAATTTTGAATGAGTGAAACCTTCTACGTTAGCTCTGCGGATCCTACCCCGCTATACGCTCAACTCGCGCGAGCTATTCAGTTTGCCATAGCTACAGGAAAACTTGTGCTCGGCGAGCAGTTGCCCACCGTGCGGCAGATGGCCGTGGACCTTCGTATTAACGCAAACACCGTTGCGAAGGTTTATACCGAGTTGGAGCGAAAGGGAGTTATCGAAACTCGCAGGGGAGTGGGTACATTCATAAGCGCTCGTCCTGTCAAAGCTAAAGCAAGTCGTCATCGCGAGGAATACTTGCGCGACCTCGCGGATCGGTTCATCGCGGAAGCCGGAGCCTTCGGCTTTTCTCTAAACGATCTGATCAGCCACCTTCAAGGCAGGCGCAAAAAGGAGATGAAAACAAATGTCTAGCGTTACAAGTTTGATTCAAACGAGAAGTAATTTACCGACGCAAAATACGCCGCGGCTGAACATTATTGCCATCCTGGCGTTCCTCTCGCCAGTCGCCCTCGGTCTCTTGTTTACGCTGCTGACTGGCAACCCGATAAGTCTGATCGCGGGGTTCGTTCTTGGTTTGCTTATCGGACAGTCGCCTAAGATCGCGCGACAATGGGAGCGCGCCGTCATGCTTCGTCTGGGGCGCTATGTGGGTCTGCGTGGCCCGGGGCTTTTCTGGATAATTCCCTTTGTCGATACGGTCTCTGCCTGGGTAGATCAGCGGGTTATCACCACCAGTTTTGCAGCGGAAGAGACGCTAACATCAGATACCGTCCCGGTAAACGTAGACGCCGTGCTCTTCTGGATGGTTTACGATCCGGAAAAAGCGGCACTCGAGGTACAGGATTACCCCCAGGCGGTTAGCTGGGCGGCGCAGACTGCACTGCGTGACATCATAGGTCGCACTTCTCTGACAGATCTGCTGCGAGGTCGCGAGCGGATAGAAGAGGAGCTGCAAAAATTAATCGACGAGAGATCGAACCCGTGGGGCGTCACAGTGCAATCTGTTGAGATGCGGGACGTAATAATTCCCACCGCCCTGCAAGACGCGATGTCGCGCGAAGCACAAGCCGCGCGCGAGAAACAGGCACGCATCATCCTCGGGCAGGCTGAAGTTGAGATCGCACACTCTTTTGAGAAGGCCTCTCAATCATATAGGAACAATCCTACGGCACTGCACCTGCGCGCCATGAACATGCTTTATGAAGGATTGAAAGAGAAGGGCGCCTTGATGTTGGTGCCTAGCTCGGCCGTCGAGTCAATGGGCATGGGAGGATTGATGGGGGCTGCGGCGCTTCGACAGCAGACGCTCACCAATAGTGAAGAGCCACCGCCTGAAGTAACTTAATAAGTATAAGTAGTGCTCCGTCAACCTGCGAGAAAAGCCCCTCTCCCTCTCAATTAGTGGGATGGGGCTTACCTTTAATCCACAAAGGATTACTAATCTATAGAAGGACTACAACTTTTCTTCAGGGTCTATTCGGATCTTCATTCGCTGAAGTACTTGCACATCTTCATCAGTCAAATCGAGAGTTGTACCACCTCCGCCTTCTTCTTCGCCGGAGTGGGGACGCAAGCCGATTTCCAGCCGCAGCGTTAACTCCATCTCATAGCCCGCATCTCGTAGTCGTTCGATTGCCTCAGCGACTTTAGATGAGTTTTCTACCGACTCGTTAATCGCTGTCCCAATTTCTCGAACGATCTCTTTTGCGTCGTCGTCTATTTCTAAACTGCAAACACCCTTATTGGTAAACTACTCTGACAAATTGCAAAATCGCCGCTTATGACACGGCCTCCCGCACATGCTACGCGAGGGGTATGCGGAGGGTCAATACCAACTTTATTCGCCTAAATTTTTCAGTCTTTGAGGAACACGCTTGAAATCGCATTCGCTGTCAATTACTCTTGGTTTTGATCTTTAGTCTTAATCAGTTCAAGGAAGATTTTTGGAAAGGGAGGGTTTTCTATGCCTGAAGTTGGAGAGACAGCCCCGGATTTTGAGTTGCCAAGCCACCTGGAAAAGGGAAAGAAGGTGAAGCTCTCAGATTTTCGCGGCAAGAATAGTGTGGTGCTGGCGTTTTATCCGCTGGCGTGGACACCTGTTTGAACCGCGCAGATGCCTGCGTACGAGGCCGACCTCGAACGCTTTAAAGGCTACGATGCTCAGGTTCTGGGCATATCAGTCGATAGCGTGCCGTGTAACACCGCCTGGGCCAAAAGTCTCGGCGGATTGTCTTATGATCTCTTAAGTGATTTTCACCCCAAGGGTGAAGTCGCAAAACGATACGGAGCGTATCGCGACAACGATGGCATTAGTGAGCGAGCGATTTTCATTGTGGATAAGGAGGGCAAGCTTGCCTACAAAGACATCCACAACATTGCGGATCAACCGGATAACGAGGACTTGTTTGAGGTATTGCGGAAACTGTGAAGGACAGAGGTCAGATGTCAGAGATCAGCGGTCAGAGGTCAGTCAACCTGGTGAAGGTTTCACATTCAAGGTTTTCTTGCGGATTCTGAACGCTAACAGCTGACTTCTGATCTCTGATCTCTTACTTCTGATCTCTGACTTCTGACTTCTGATCTCTGACTTCTGCCCTATGTCTATCTCGAGAAAATGCGTTCCATTCACACCCTTTGAAGGTGAACTCGCCAAAAGCATTGTTGGGCTGGTTACGGCCGGTGGCGTTCACCTAAACGATCAGGAACCTTTCAACATTGCCGACGAGTTGGGCGACCTGGGTTACCGCGTCATTCCTGACGATGTGGATTCCTCTCAACTGATGGTGACCCATCATCACTACGACCATAGTGATGCCGACAAAGACATCAACGTAGTATTCCCGATCGATGTGCTTCGTGATCTCCAGGCGGAAGGTTACATTCGTGGGGTTGCGAAGAAACACGTCGGATACATGGGTTACACGATGCAGCTCAAAGCAATGTATGAGGGCACAGCTCGCGAGATTGCGAACGACATCGACAAGGGTTCGCGTGCCGACGTCGTCGTATTGACTGGCGGTTGACCAAGCGTTTGTCACCGCACGGTCGTAGCGGTTCAGCGGGAAATTGAAATGAAAGGAATACCGACGGTGTTGATTACCGTTAGCCCGGAAGTTTCGGCGCAAATGCGGCCGCCGCGTGCAGTCTATCCGAAGGGCTTTAAGATTGGGAATAGTTTGGGGAAGCCGGGTATGCGTGAGCTGCAACGCACGGTGTTGCGAGAGGCCCTAACCCTGCTAACCGAAAATACGCGGCCGGGTCAAATTATTACGCGTGACTATCCCGAGTACGGCGAGTATCACGAGCCCCCGCGAGTTAAAGCGCTATCTTAAAGTAAGATCGTTTAGACGGCGGACTTGTCCGCCCTAATCAAGTGAGCCGGAAAAGTCCGGCCTCTAAACACTTGAAGACTTCATGTATAACACTATCGGAATCCTGACTGGCGGCGGCGATGCCCCCGGTCTCAATGCCGTAATTCGTGCGGTCGTAACGACCGCAACCGGCCAATACGGTATGAAGGTCATCGGCATTGAAGATGGCTTCGAAGGTTTATTAGTCGAAACCCGGACACGTCCGCTCACTACCGCCGACGTCAGGGGCTTGTTGCCGCGCGGCGGCACAATCCTGGGCACACGCAACCGGGGAAAGTTTGTCGAACGAAGTGCGAAAGGAATCGCTACAAACTGCGACGCTGTTTACCAGGAAGCCGTTGAAAATGTTGGCCGCCTGGGCATCGATGCTCTCGTCGCACTGGGCGGGGAGGGAACGTTAACCATCGCCTCGGAATTTGATCGGCGTGGAATTCCGGTTGTCGGTGTTCCTAAAACTATAGATAACGATCTCGCCTGCACCGAACTGACATTTGGTTTCATCACTGCGCTGGATATTGCGACGGATGCGCTTGATCGCCTTCACACTACTGCTGAGTCACATGAGCGCGTGATGATTCTGGAGGTAATGGGACGACACACCGGCTGGATCGCTTTGCATTCGGGAATCGCAGGGGGTGCGGATGTGATCCTGATTCCGGAAATCCCCTTCACAATGGAGTCGGTGGCTGAAAGGATACGAGCGCGCGACGAGGCCGGATCTAACTTTAGTATTGTCGTCGTCGCCGAAGGAGCACTCGAAACGGGGCACGAGCTGATATATCAGGACCAAGGCGACACGCAGCACGCGCCTCGTCTGGGTGGAATTGGTGCCTACTGTCAAAGGGAACTCGAAGGGCTTACCGGCAAAGAGACCCGTTGTGTCGTGCTGGGACACTTGCAACGAGGAGGCCGGCCTAACGCCTTCGATCGGATGCTGGCAACGAATTACGGATCGTGCGCCGTGCGGGCACTTGTTGAGGGGAAACGCGGCACAATGGTGGCGCTCCAGGCTGGTGATGTGATCACCGTTCCTATCACGGAGGCGGTTGCTAATATTAAGACAGTGCCGGTGAATGGCCAGCTCGTGCGTACGGCTCGAGATACAGGAATATCCTTTGGCGCTCCGGACGAAGCTAGGTATCATCGAAGCTTGAGCAGGAGTGACGCAAATGCTGCTCTTCAAGACGCGCAGCGTTTTCGAGCCGGGTATTAAGTTCCTGTCAGAACTAACCCTGTAGCGGGTTGTTACCGCTGACCTTCTTCTTACCGCGCAGTAACGAAAGTGAGCAATTAGTGTCCGCAGATATTAAACAAAAACTTCAGTCCCAACTCGACGAACTCGAATCCGAGTTGCGCGTTCATCTCCCCAAGGAGATCAAGCGCGCTCTTGAGTTTGGAGACCTGCGCGAGAACTCCGAGTATCACGCTGCTCTGGACCGTCAGAATATGGTTAAGGCGCGGATAGTCGAGTTGCGCCAAAGACTCAGCGAGATTTCCTCGATCGACTTATCCAGGATATCTAAAGTCAAAGCCGGTTATGGCTCGACGCTGGTGCTGTTTGATTCCGAGCGCGATGAAGAAGTTACCTACCGCCTGGTCACACCGGAGGAAAGCGATCCGCAGGGAGGTTTAATCTCAACTACTTCGCCCGTCGGCAAAAGCTTGATGGGCAAGGAAGAAGGAGACGAAGTTGTAGTTCGCACTCCGGCCGGGGCTCGTAACTTCGAAATCAGGCGATTGATAACTCTTCACGACGAAACTCAAAACAAAGGCTAAGGCAAAGTTGTTGCATAGCCGCAAGAGACGCTAAGCAGTTCCAAGGAACGAAAACCATGAATTGTTTGGGGACCGCTTAGTTTTTCCGTTCTGAACTTTGAAGAAAGCTGGGTGACGCAGCTCCAACTCAACCAGTACCAATTCTTTGTGCATCCTGGCGGTATTCGCGGTTTAAAGTTTAGTTGCTTTTCGGCATAATGGCGTAAAGGAGATTTCAGCCAGAAAATGTTTGTGAACGGCATTGGCCGCGGCGCGCAACGAATCATCGACGCGATGGTGCGCTGGCTCGCCCACGGTCATATCAATCCAAACATCCTGACGGTCATCGGCGTTGCCATCAATGTCGGCTCCGGTCTGCTTTTCGGCTATGGAAAGTTTTTCTGGGCGGGAATTGTTCTTATTGTAGCTAATCTTTTCGACATGCTGGATGGGCAGGTGGCGCGACTCTCGGGACGCGTTACCCGTTTTGGCGGCTTTTTGGATTCATCCCTCGACCGGCTTTCCGACATGGTCGTATTTGTCGGTTTGATGGTGTTTTACGCCCGCGATACCGAGTTTCACTCAACCCTTAACGTTTTTCTCGCCGGCGCAGGACTAATGGGGTCAGTTATGGTAAGCTACGCCAGCGCACGGGCCGAAAGCCTAATTCCTAAATGTGATGTTGGATTCCTGCGTCGTCCCGAGCGAGTAGTTCTATTTATTATTGGCGCCTTAAGCACTCATCCGGGTTCGACAAATTTCTTCGCTAACCGAATGCCGGCAGTCTTGTGGGTACTGGCGGTAGGTTCGTATTGGACCTTCGCGCATCGCATGTATCACACGTGGTATGAGTTGACCAAAACCACGACTGAGCCAGGCGACGAGCAAGCGCGATCCACTCTTTCCGCATCTTACTCCGGGCCTGAACGACGAGCTGAGCAGCAATTAGTACATAAAGCTAGTTAGGCAGCACCGGACAAGAATCGATTGATACTGCTTTTTTAGTATTTGAGGTACGAAAATATCGTGACGATCTGCCCCTGTTGCGGTTACAAGTCTGACGCCATTCTAAGTCGCACCTCGAATGATCCATGCCAAGCCTGTGGCTCGCGCCCGGTGGGTGAACCCCTTCCGCGACCCGAACACGAACTTCCATCATATGGTCGCTCGCTCGTGCTTGTGGTCACCGGAACCTTGATGGTTCTCATCTTCCTGACCCAAACAATCATTGCCCTCGCCCAACGCTCGCCACGCAGCGGCCCGTCCAACCTGGGGCTTGCTTCGATAGTCCCACTGGATTTCTGGTCCTGGGTGACCGCGGCCGAGACGGCCTCCTGGCGTCTCAAGTGGATCATGATTCCAATCACAGTTCTTATTCTTTTCGGAAGCAGAAAACTGTATCGCTCAATCGCGCAGTCCCCTGCTCGTTTCTGTGGCGTGCGTTACGCCCGCAAGGGTTACCTTGCCTCAGCGTTTGTACCTCTATTGGTCTTGGTTTTGATTGGTGTAACGGTTCCGGAGCGCTTGCGCCAACGCCAGCGAGGGATCGACGCAGGAGTAAATGCTCTCGCTTACACGTTTGACCGGGCCATCTTTGAGTACCGCGCAAAGTTTGAGCGAGTGCCGAATGAGCTCAGCGACCTCAAGCAACTTCCCGACGCCGACGGATCCATCGCCGCAGCATTGAATAGTCTCGACCCTGTAGCTTATCCGAATGCCTACCGGCCCAGTGCGGAAGTTGCAGCAAAACAGAAACCGCGCACTTTGCGTGGCGCAGTCATTCGTAATGCATCAATCAGTACCGCGGCAGACGACACGCTCAGCGAAGGGTTGTCGTTTACAAATTACGAGCTTCGCCTGCCTGGACCGGACAAAGTCATGGGAACTGAAGATGATTTGCTGGTCCGCGACGGTGTGATCACCAAAGCTCCTCAAACTCCGCGACGAAGTGTTAACTCCACGGCCTCCACAAAAAGCCGCCAACCCTAGCAGACCCGTTTAGTTTCTGCGTCAAATGACACCCTGTATACTCTGCAGGGCGTTGTCATTTATGGAGCTATAACTTGTCATAGATCAACTGACTACTAGTAATTTGGTTTTTAGTGTCGATGAGCTTTTTTGGTTTCGCGGTTTCCAGATCTTGGGAGGCGGGAGCGGTTGACTGAAATTGTTGTGTTCCGCTCACTTTGTCGAATGTTTCTTGTTTCGCTGGAGCCTCGTTAGAGATCTTCGCATCAAATAACGCAACGAGTTCGTCTCGCATCTCATTTTCTCGCCCGGGCACCGCACCAATCCAAACACTCTTTACTATTCCGTGGTTGTCCACAAACAATACTGACGGAGTGCCAGGTATCTTGTAAGAGGATAACGACCCGGTTTGCACATTTTCGATCGGCAGTTCAAGGGAGTGAACGTATTGCCTTCCTTCTTCAACTGAATTGGGAAGGATCGCCAACCACTTCACGTTTCGTTTCGAGGCATCTTCAATTAACTGGCGATAGAACGGTGCGCTGGATTTGCAATACTTACAGTCCTTCATCAGAAAGAAGACGAGACTTTTCTTATTCTGTTCCCAGTCAACGTTAGGAACATTCAGTCGTTCCCCCTTGGTGATTTGCGGCAAGCTTCCGGGATTCACTGGTGGAAAAGCATAGCGCTGTACGACCACGGCGGCCACGACAACAATGGCGATGGCGATGACAATGTTCACTCCCAATTCTATATTAGCTCTGACATTTTTTGACATGATAGGTCTTCTTCCTATGACTCAAGAGCCATGTGGATTTTCAACGCTGCTCCTGACTTATTTTCGTGAAGTGCTAGAGGCAGTTTTGTAAGCTGGACTGTGAGCAAGGACTGTAGACACAGGGGAGGGGCGCTCATCATGCCCCGCAATGTAATCCCCTCCCCTTGCTTAAAACTGGCTAAGCACGAAGTTCCAACGTAGATCGGAACGCTGGCCCAAGGAATGAGGATTCCCTCAACGTCCTTAGTTGTGTGCTCGAAACCTACTTCTCCACCTTCTCCAGCACTGCGTTGGCGATTGCCAATATGGCAGTGGCACGCGGCGCGTCATTCTTAAAACTCTTCGCCAGATCGATTGAACGATACAAATCGCCTTTAGCAAGGGAACGAAGCACACCAGAAAGGCCAAAATCCTCGCCGCCGATGCTAGGAAATTTGGGGCCGCTTTTCGTCCACAGTGGAAAAGTAAGCTTCACATTCTCGCCGGTAAACTTTTCAGCCGAGTTCGCGGCTTTGACAGCTTCACCCATTATCTCCCAGGCCCGAACACGGTCGGCGGTAACAAACTGAGTTGCCACGGCAATGAAGGAGCGAGCGCGATCATGATCGTCGGCGTCTATACGTCGCGCCTCATCCGCGGCCTCTTCCAAAAACTGCAGAGCGCGCGGGCGTTCGGAATTCATTAGCAGCCGCGCCGCCTGGGTGTAAGCCCAGACGCGTTGCGTGTGAGTTAATTGTCCGGCCTTAGCGAGCCGACCCACTTCTGAGGCTTCTTTCTTTCCGATCGCGAGTTGGACAAACTCAAAATCCACGTATCGACGCACCTCAGCACGGCGATCTGAGTCGTCGATTTTGTCCGCCAAATCTTGCGCACGAGCGTCGCCTTGATTAGCCAGAGCCGCCGCCGCTTCCGCGTAGATTTCATCGCGCTCCCGCGCAGTCTTTGCACGATCAAGCCGGTCTTGCATTTTGTCCAATGCATTTCCGGTAGTCTCTGCTGACTGGAGGCCCTGGGTTAATAAGGGAGTTTCATCACCCAGCCCTCTTCTCGGTCCGTCGCTCATCAGAGCCCTCAATTGCGAGCGAAGTGCCACGGCCATGTCAGGCGCGTACTGATCGAAAAGCGGAAGTAGTCGCTTGACTACCATGTACTTGCCGGTGCGTCCTGAAGAAGTGAAGTCTTGATCGGGCGGTGGCAATGGCCGCAGCAGAATACTGGCGGCTACCTGGAAGAATCTATTACGAAGGGCCGGAGGCAGATTAGGCGGATTGAGGGGAGCGGTAGTTTCCTCTGGTTGACTCCAGCGTGCGCCGCCATCAGCGTTGAACGTCACATAAAGATTCGGAGTAAAGACATAAGAAGACAAACCTGAGGCCGTGTTCGCGTCAGACGAAGGATCGAACTCGGCGCGGGCCAGTAGAGATGCAAACCCTTGGTCCGCGGCCTCTGGCCTTTTGCCCCGCAACGTGGAAAGAAAATTGATCGAGTTCGCATTCACCTTGTCGAGAACCGGCGCGGCAAACTCCAGCGCCCGTTCGATCTCGCCATCATCAAGTAACTTCCGAGCCAGTTGGATCCTTTTGGACGCAGCTTCCGAGCTTGACCAACTGTCGCCGGGACTTCGCGCACTTACATCGCTCTTGGAGTCTTTTGCCTCACGCTCGTTTTCGTCTTTCAGTTTTGCTAGAAATTCTTCACCAAGTGCGCGGTCCCTTCGTGCGGCCAAGCCTAAGACCTCCGCGCCCAGGTCGTGGCCGCTGATACGCCGCAAAGCAGTTACCATCGCGGCTGCCGTCGGCGGGACGCCATCTGGAGTTTTCAAGGTTAGTTCTTCAGCGTCCCCTTTCTCTGCAGCTTCCCACGCGCGGCGGAACAGCAGTCGAGCCATATCCCTGTCCGCATCCCAGAGCGTGTCCGCGGCGCGTGCCAACACATGAGGGCGAAGGGCCAAGTCATGGTAGCTGCGCGCTTCGTCGGCGAGCGAAGTAACCAGCGAGATTGCGAAAGCGCGTCGTTGTGCCTCCAGCAAGTCGGCCTCGCTGCCCTTACTTATTTCTTTTTCGCCGACCTTTGCTTGAAGCTTCTTCTGCGCGGCAGTTTGCGCCAGAGTTGGAACTGGAAGCACTAACAAACATAGCAGTGTTATGAGATTCAGAACGGTCCTATAGTGATTAGCCATCATGGTGTGCTCCACGCTTTGCGATATTCGGGAAAGGGCTGCGCGGGTGCAGCGAGCGTTCGGCACGAGCTAAGCCAACTCCTTAACCCCTCCCCGTCTTCCACGCCCGAGCGGGTGAGGCTCCCAGTTGGCGCCCGCCTTCAATCAGTTGCAGAATGCCGGACTGGAGCTACTTACTTACCCGCCTCCGGGCCGGCAAACTCCCCCGGACCACGCGCAATTAGAGAGTTTAAGCCCCAGTGCAAAACCAGCCACCCTGATCGTTAACGCAGCAGGTCATAGATTCGAGGCAACCGAATCTAGCGTCCCAATTAACGCAGCCCGTTTCACAAGTCCACCCCGGGTTAGCAACTGCAGACGGTGGCGAGTAGGCCAAGGCGCCCAGCACGAGGGCAAGGGCGAGGACATTAGCTAGAAGGCGGTAACGGGAAAGGAACGAAAGCATTTTCATGTGAGAACCTCAGTGGTTGAGATGTGTGTGGGGTGCAACAACCGCTTAGAGAAAAGCGCCGAATTGCACTCAAACGAAAAAGGTAACGAACTGTGCGGCGGAGTCTATGTCAAGTAAGGGTGTTACGTCAATAGCAAAGTTTCTTGATTGTGTTTCTTGATCGTTTCTTGATCGCAGACCAAAGGTCTCCTTAGTTTCAGCGTCGAATGACACCCTGTATAATCTTCAGGGCTTTGTTCTTTATTGAGATCCTTTGTACGAAGATTGACTGATTAGTGACTACTGACTGCTGATTGCAGATTGCTGATTGCTGATCGCTTTTTGGTGACCGGTGCTCTCATGTTCCGTAAGATCCTTATTGCGAACCGCGGAGAGATTGCGGTTCGAATCATCCGGGCATGCCGCGACCTTGGCATCACGCCTGTCACCGTCTACTCAGAAGTAGATGCTGAGGCTGTTCATGTCGCTCTTTCCGATGAAGCAGTCTGTATTGGGCCGGCACCCTCCGTTCAGAGCTACCTGAACATTGACGCCATCATCAAAGCAGCAACGACGACCGGTGCGGAAGCAATTCATCCAGGCTATGGCTTTCTGGCCGAGAATGCAGACTTCGCTCGGGCCGTAACGACAGCGGGTTTGGTCTTTATTGGCCCAACGCCGGAAGCGATGCAGATCATGGGCTCCAAGACGACCGCACGCCGAGCTGCCGTCGAAGCGGGTGTCCCAATTGTTCCCGGCACCGTCGATGCCCTGGACTCCCCGGAACAAGCCGCATCCGCAGCAGAACACTTTGGTTATCCCGTTATGCTAAAGGCTTCTGCGGGCGGCGGTGGCAAGGGAATGAGGCTGGTGTCGTCCTCGCAAGATCTACGCTCCGCTTTCGATAACGCCAAATCCGAAGCGGCTGCGGCCTTTGGCGAATCTTCGTTGTATCTCGAAAAAGTAATTGAGCGCCCGCGTCATATCGAGATTCAGGTCTTTGCCGACATGAAGGGCAATGTTGTTCACCTGGGCGAAAGGGAATGCTCAATTCAACGTCGTCATCAGAAGGTAATCGAGGAATGTCCGTCACCAATCAATGATATTGAGC
>JALYXE010000342.1 GCA_030947265.1 Acidobacteriota bacterium | reverse complement strand
GCGAGGTGGAAGTGCAGGCATGCGAGCTTCTTATTTTGAACGACGCCCGGACGCTGCCTTTTCAGCTCGAAACAGCAAGCACGGATGCACTCGCCAGCGAGGATCTTCGTTTGAAGTATCGGTACCTCGATCTGCGACGGCCTCAGCTTCAGGCCAACTTGCGTTTGCGCCATCGCGTGCTTCGGGAGATCCGGAGGTACATGGACGAGCAGGGTTTTACAGAGATTGAAACGCCAATTCTGATTAAGTCTACTCCCGAAGGGGCGCGCGACTATATTGTCCCTTCGCGCGTCCAGCCAGGAAAATTCTTCGCCTTGCCGCAGTCTCCACAATTATTCAAACAGTTGTGCATGATCGCGGGTCTGGATAAGTATTTCCAGATTGCTCGCTGTTTCCGCGACGAAGATCTGCGTGCGGACCGTCAGCCGGAATTCACACAACTCGACGTGGAGATGAGTTTCGCAACGCTGGATCAGATTTATTCGGTCACTGAAGGGTTGTTCGCGCGCGTCTTTAAGTTGATTGGCGTTAACTTGCCGGTACCCTTTCCCCACTTCAGTTTTTCTGAGGCCATGCGGCGCTGGGGTTCTGATAAGCCTGACCTGAGAATTGAGGGAATGGAGTTGCAAAACCTTGCCGTAGCGCTCGAGGGAACCGGTTTCGCTCCCTACGCTTCCGCGCTCTCTGCCGGCGGTGAGGTGAAGGGGATCGTAGTTCGAGGCGCTGCCGGCCTTTCGCGAAAATCACTTGACGACTTGCAGGAATTTGCCAAACGTTACGGCGCCAGCGGGCTGGCCTGGATAAAACTTGGCGACGAAGTCACTTCATCGTTACTTAAGGCACTCGGAGACGAAGTCGTGGTTCGCCTGGCCTCGGTTGCGAATGCGCAAAAAGGGGATGCCGTCTTGATTGTCGCGGGGAAGTCGAAGACGGTAG
Source organism: Acidobacteriota bacterium (assembly GCA_030947265.1). Taxonomy (GTDB): domain Bacteria; phylum Acidobacteriota; class Blastocatellia; order Pyrinomonadales; family Pyrinomonadaceae; genus PSRF01. Next base: position 5,263 of record JALYXE010000342.1, on the reverse strand, counting down.
CCGCAAGTCTGGGCGCTTTGCGAAACGAAGTGGCCCGGCGCGAGAAGTTGATGCCGGCGAATGTGTACGCGCCGTTGTGGGTGACAGAGTTTCCTATGTTTGAATATCACGAAGACGACGATCGCTATTATGCAATGCACCATCCTTTTACTTCGCCGTTGGACGAAGACTTGCCATTACTTGAACGCGCGGTAGATGGCGGCGAAACCAACCTGCTCGGTAAGCTGCGCACGAAAGCCTACGATCCGGTCATCAATGGCGTTGAGCTGGCGAGTGGTTCAATTCGTATTCACCGACGTGACGTGCAACGTCTTGTATTCAAGGCCCTCGGCATGACCACTGAGGAAGCGCGCTCACGCTTCGGATTTTTTCTTGACGCGCTGGAGTATGGAACACCGCCACACGGAGGCATCGCTCCCGGCATTGAGCGCCTAGTGATGGTGCTGGTGCCAACGGAGAATATTCGTGACGTCATGGCTTTTCCCAAGACAGCTTCCGCGACCGACCTCATGATTGACGCTCCCGGCGAGGTGGAGGCCAGGCAGTTGGAAGAACTGCACCTCAGGATCGTTGACAAAAAGTGAGTCTCAAACGCGCGCGTTTGAAGTCATCACCACCGGCGAGACGGCTGTGTGAAAACCCAAAAGGGCGTACGGTAATTTGCAGGTTAGGAAGGGCGGCTTGCCCCAGCACTTGAGCCGTCCTTTTGGATCTGAGTTTTGACACAGCCTCGATAGCGGCATGGTCTATTCACTCCGCGACACAAAAGAACGAGAACTGCTCGCAATAGATGCTCACGCTCCAAAGATCACACCGCGATCAAATTTTTGTCCACGCGCATGCTACTGACCCCGCCGAGTGTTGCGGCTTGATCGGGGGCGGTAAGGACGAACGAGCAAGCAACACCTATGAGCTGCGAAATGTCGCAGCAAATCCTGAGATCGGATATGAAGCCGCGCCGGAAGATCTCTTTGCCGCTCAGCGGCTGATGCGGGAACGTGGCGAAGAACTGCTTGCCATCTATCATTCCCACCCTCGTTCTTTGGAGCCGACCCCTTCTGAGACTGATATCAGGCTTGCTTATTATCCTCAAGCTGTCTATTTCATTATTGGCCTGGAAGCTTCTCAGCCCGTGATGCGTGCCTTTCGTATTTCTGAGCGAGAGGAACGTTGGGAAGAGGTTGAGTATGCGATTGCAGGCGAGTAAGATTGAACCATTCAAGCAAAAGCATCGTAGGGACTTGTTGATGGAGCCGAAGAAAAGCAAGTACGACACTAACCCTCTGGATCCAGACTTTGTCAGAAATACCGAAGAAGTTTGGGGCGAGACGGGTAGAGTGTCGGAGACGCAGGAAGTTAGGGGTGCGACGCGAGAAATCGGTTCTTCCGCAAACGAAAATGCGCGGAGCAACGTTTATTCTGAAGCCCCGACCAGGCGCTACGACAACGTACCTCTGGACTCAACTTATCCATCGGTTTTTGTTCCTCCTACCTATTCTACCCCTACACCGTATCAGTCCGCGCCCACACCGTATCGTCGTTTAGATCGAAACCCCAGGAGTAGATCGGTTGCCGGCCTGGGCTTGCCGGAACGGTGGGCGGTCATGTTGCCCTACGCGCCCTCGTTCATAGGTATAGTACCGTCCCTACTCGAGCTCTTCCTGGTTCCGCGCAGCGAAGGCAAAGTACGCTTTCACGCTTCACAGGCTCTGGCTTTACACGCAGCCATTCTCGTGATTCAAACGCTCTTTGCTGTTGTTGGATCGATAACGGGTAGTTCTATTGGCGGAAACCTATTCAAGGCCTTTGCCACCGTATTCCTAGTCATCTCCATGATTCGTGTTTGGAAAGGCGAGCCCCACCACATCGCGCCAATCGCTGAGCCTGCCCAATGGTTTAACCAGCATATCGAGCCCAGAAACAAATCCTAACAATCTGGCGCGTCTGGCACCTACCTTGCAGTGAAACCAGCAGGAGGGTTTGCCGAGAGCAGTCTTGTAGAATCTTCGAACTGAAATCGTTCTAAAAGGCGCCAACGATGTTGCGTTTTGGTTCAGCTTCAGCTTTCGAATCACAACATTTTGGCAACAGACAACCGGCAAACGCGCACTTTCGCTATCTCATCAAACCGGAGCCAGGCAAAAGGCTCTCTTCCCCTTGCGCGTGAGTACGATGAGAAGGATTAATTCCGGGGAGGACGAAGCAAAGTGAAAAAGTGGAGCGGCAAATTCTTGGAGTTGGCCGCTCCTTTGTTTTGCATTGCTTCCACAGGCCCCGGTCTTGAATTAGGAGTTCGATAGCATTGGTACGGAGGAAACAGATGATTAGAAAGAACCAAACCAGCATTCAGCAATTGCTGGCATCGCTGACTGTGTTAGCACTGTTGGCAATGCCCATCTCGGTTTTCACCCAAACAAAGATTAGTTATCACAGTAATAAATATAAACCGACTGATGATGTTAAAGTTGGCCGGCAGGCAGCGGCGGAAGTAGAACAGCAGATGCCGATTCTGCACGACTCGGACGCCACAAACTATATTTCGCGCGTTGGGCAACGGCTCGTTAGTTCAATACCACCGGAGTTTCAGCATCCGGAATTTAACTACTATTTCAAGATTGTAAACGCACGTGACATCAATGCTTTCGCGCTTCCTGGTGGTCCAATGTACGTCAACCGCGGCATGATCGAAGCGGCGCGGAACGAAGGTGAGATGGCCGGTGTCATGGCCCACGAGTTGAGCCACGTCGCGCTTCGGCACGGCACTGCACAAGCGTCGAAAGCGCAGAAGTATGGTTTGCTCGCCGGAATTCTTGGTATCGGTGGCCAGATTCTTGGCGGTCCAGCCGGCGCTGCCGCACAAATTGCAGGGCAGGGAGTGGGCGTCTACTTCCTCAAGTTCAGCCGCGAATATGAGACTGAGGCCGATATTCTTGGCGCGCAAATCATGGCTCGCGCCGGCTATGATCCACACGATCTCGCCAACATGTTTCAGACAATCGAACGCCAGAGTGGCGGTGGCGGCGGTGGATTTCTAAGCGACCACCCGAGCCCGGCAAATCGCTACGCGCGAATTAACGAGGAAGCACAAACTCTTCGCGTCGTCAACCCGGTTCGCGACACGCGGGACTTCTCGAGGATTCAGGCGCGCTTGCGAGGCATGGGCCGCGCGCCTTCGATGGAAGAGATTGCACGTAATGGTCAAAATGGTCAAAGAAATCCCACCGGCGACAATAGAGGAAATTACCCCAACAATCCGCCGCAAGGCCGTGTTGATTACCCATCGTCTCGCTATCAGAACTATTCAGAGTTTGGAGGCGCGGTGCGCGTGAGTGTGCCCAACAATTGGCGCGAGCTTAGCGGCAACAACTCTGTTTGGTTCGCTCCCGAGGGCGCCTACGGTCAAGCACAGAACCAGGCGGTCTACACGCATGGAGTTAACTTAGGCGTTGCGCAAACCCAAAGCCGCAACCTGCAACAGGCCACTGATGAATTTTTGAACAGTTTGGGTCAGGGCAATGGTAACTTGCGGCAACGGAGTGGCTACCAGCGCACCACCGTGGCAGGACGTTCTGGCTTGACTACGACCCTGAGCAATATCAACGAGGCAACCGGTCAGCCGGAAATTGTGACTGTAGTAACGACGCAACTCCAGACTGGCGAGCTGTTCTACATGATCGCTGTCACGCCGGAAAACGATGCGGGTAGATATCAAACTGCGTTTCAGAATATTCTTCGTTCGCTCCAGATAAATGGTTAGTAAGAGGCGAATAGAATTTCGAGTTTTCCGAGGCCCGCTTTTGAAGCGGGCCTTTTGCTTGGAAGAAGCAAACAGCAGACAGCAAACAGCAGACATCAGAGACATCAGACATCAGAGTAGGCGGCGGCCGGCATTCGGCAGTAAGTAGTTGGCAGGGATCAAGAGTCGCGGACCCCTGGAATAGGATCACTATTCAGTCGTGCCATTCGTGTTTTGCTGTTTACTGTTCACTGTTTGCTGTTTGCTAGCTCCTCAGCACTTTTCGCTTCCTGCCAGAGCGATTCCATCTCTTCAAGCGTCGTAGCTTCAAAGTTCTGCCCACGTTCTCGCAACTTTGTTTCGATATATCCAAAGCGCCGGCGAAACTTGCGGCTAGTTAACTTCAAAGCTGCCTCGGGTTCTACGCCTAAATGGCGCGCGATGTTTGTTACCGCGAATATCAGATCGCCAAGCTCTTCCCTGACGCGATTTTGATCCGCTTCGTTATTCGAGGTTGCGTGAGTCTGGATGGCCGCGCGCAATTCAGCGATTTCTTCCTCTAGTTTATCGAAGATGTCTTCGATTCGTTGCCAGTCAAAGCCAACGCGCGCCGCTTTGGTTGAGAGTTGATGTGCTTCCATCAGCCCGGGCGCTTTCGAAGACACGCCATCAAGCAGAGAATCGTCGCGCTCGGCCCTGCCGGCAGCACGCCGCTCTTCCTTCTTCATAGCCTCCCAATTTCGCAGGACCGTAGCCGAGTCAGGCGCGCTCGTGTCGCCAAAAACGTGTGGGTGGCGGCGCACCATCTTCGCGTGAATCGCACCAGTCACATCGTCAATGGAGAAATCGCCTTGCTCCCTGGCGACTTGAGCGTAAAAAACAATTTGGAAAAGTAGGTCGCCGAGTTCGTCCCGCAGTTCGTTCGGGTGGCCTTCGCGCGCTTCTTCCACAGCTTCAAATGCTTCATACGCTTCCTCCAGGAGCATCGGGGCCAGCGTGGCATATGTCTGCTCGCGATCCCACGGACACCCAGCGGGCGAACGCAACTTTGCCATTAGTTCTACGAGGTCTTCGAAGTTGGCAGGCATATACGTAGTCTAAAGTCCAAAGTCCAAAGTCCAAAGTCGAACGACAAGTTTTGGCGTTCAAGCCTTTAGCCTGCGTAGTGAAGACTGCAACCTTAAGGTAATTGTGAACTTCCAACCTCGAACGGAGCCGCTTCGGGAAATACGGTAGTGGGTCAGTTTGGGATTTAGCCGCGGGTTAACGCGAATCTGAAGAAGACTAGACCAGAAAGATCACCAATCCGACGAGCTTTCTGAATTCATTTCTACTCTTTGTTTCCAAGGCTTGTTTATTCTAATCTTCTTTTTTCAGATTCGCGTTCATTCGCGTTAATCCGCGGCTGAATGTTGGGGGGCTGCCACTATATTCAAAGAGACCCACCGGAAATACGGTAGTGGCTCAGTTTCGATGCAAATGTCCGATAAACTTTAAGTTTGTCGCGGCGTTACGACAAGCTAGAGC
>JALYXE010000238.1 GCA_030947265.1 Acidobacteriota bacterium | reverse complement strand
CGCCTGCAGATACAGCTCTTGATAAATGTGCTTCGGTATCAAGCAGGTTTCTTTTCCGCAGGCCGTACACTCCGTTCAATTTTCGGCAGCAGATTCCGTTTAGCAAGCTTCAGGTCGTAGTGACTCTGAAGGTTTCATCCAGAACTCCGGTGTCATATTGAAATAGACTGCGAGTCGCAAAGCAGTATCAGGCGTGATTGCGCGTTTTCCTTGAACGATATAGTTAACTCTCCGAACTAGCACACTGAGGTCGCGAGCTAACCTGCTCTGGCTGATTCCGAGAGGCTTAAGGAACTCCATCAACAAGATTTCGCCCGGAGTAATCGGGGTAAGTCTTCGCGCCATGTTTCACCTCAATGGTAGTCAACTATCTCAACGTCTTCAGCCTTTCCATCAACCCAACGGAAACAAACTGATCGTTAATGCGAATGCTATGCTGACCGGCACGATCCCTTTCAGCAATTCCAGATGATTCCCCGGCGGATTTCGCAAGTCCTGAACCGTGTGCGCTGAATGAATCATTTCCAGCTTTCGGCGAGCCACCCGACTAAGTGCGCGAAACTTCTTCGAGGGTTGATCGGCAAAAAGCTTTCGCGTTCCCGCGCATAAAAAGCTTGCAATCATAATATTCAGTTTGCAATGCGTCTAGAGTTTCTGGTGCGTCATCGCATCGAGAACCACAGGATTCGTGAACAGTGAAGCCGACCATCTCAGCAACCGTGCGAAGTCCGAAAACCAGTCTAGCAGGTGATCCAAACCTGTCAATGAGATAAACTTTGTAACGATGCCTAACCCTCGTATTCGATTAATCGCCTTATTAATTTTTGCTTCAGCCATTTTCCCGAGCTGTCGCTCCTCGACTTCGAGCCAGCACAAGCTCCTCATCTATACACCGCATGGCCAGGACATGCTGCGCGATTTTGTCGCGCGCTACAAACAAATTCATCCGGATGTCGAGGTACAGTTTCTGGATATGGGATCGCGCGAAGTGCTCGAGCGCCTGCGCGCCGAGCGCAATCGCCCCCAGGCCGATCTGTGGTGGGGTGCGGCCCACACTACATTCCAAACTGCAGCGGACGAAAACCTGCTTCAGCCTTATCGCCCTTCGTGGGCCGACAAAGTTCCCGACTTTGCCCGGGATGCGCAGGATCGCTGGTACGGTACCTACGAAACTCCGGAAGTCATCGTTTATAACAGCGATGCCGTGCGCGCTGAGGATGCGCCAAAGGATTGGGACGAGGTGCTGGAGCCGAAATGGAAAGACAAGATTTTGATCCGCAATCCGAACCCTTCGGATTCCATGCGGGCAATCTTTGGCGCCATGATCTGGCGGTATTACAAAGACACTAACTCGCCTGAAAAAGGTTATGAGTGGCTAAGAAAACTGGACGCCAACGTCCACGAATACACCGCCGACGGGACTTTGCTGATGCAGAAGTTGGCGCGACAGGAAGGCGTCCTCAGTTTGTGGGACTTGCCGGACGCGCGTTTATATCAGGAACAAAAAAAGCTTCCAATTGCTTACAACATTCCCACTAGCGGCACGCCAGTCGTGATCGACGCGATCGCTCTCGTGCACGGCGCGCCCAACGAAAGCGAAGCAAAGCCGTTCTATGAATTCGTCACCACACCGGAAAGCCTCATCCACTCGGGGCGCAACTACTATCGACTGCCCGTGCGCAACGACATCGATCGGTCCCAACTCCCGGAATGGATGAATGCGCCCTTCACGCGCATGCCGCTGGATTGGGAGTTGCTACGCAAGCAAGGCAACGAATGGCTACGCTACTGGGACACGGAGATTCGCGGGCGGGGGAAATAGGAAGTTGGGCAGCGGAGCGCGAACATCCTGTTCGCCTAACGCGCAGCGCGAACACGCCACATTAATTCTTCCGACAAGCTGAGCGGGCTGCGCCCGCTGGCGGAGGATCTCCCCGCTCAGCTCGGAGTCCCCTCTTATGTAACCGAAATCCGCCTGACCGCGTCTTAATCAACGAGGCAGAATACCGCCCACACTCAACGAAGCTTAAGGATCATCTGAATGGGACGTTTG
>JALYXE010000191.1 GCA_030947265.1 Acidobacteriota bacterium | reverse complement strand
CGCTGGAAGAGGTCAATCGCGATCCGGCAAGTCTGCTCGCGGCCGTACGCGATGCCGACGAAAAGACTCTGGCCGACGGTCGGACCTATGATCCCTCCCGCCGCTTTCCGCTTGATTATGAGTTAACAGACAAATCCACGCCTTACAAGTTAAGAGCCGTTGAGTCTCACATTGAGATGAGCGACGTATCGGGGGCACCTCGCGTTGTTTTCGGCGGCAAGCCGCTTGATTTGTCAGTGCCTATGTACAACGATTTTCGTGTTACGACGGTAGTTGCGCCTCCTCTTTATTATATAGTCCCTCCTCAATGGAAAGAGGTAATTGAGGTTCTTCAGGCACACGGTCTCACGCTACTGACAACAACGGAACCGGCGACGATTGAAGTGGAGAGTTATCGCTTTGTTGATGTTAAGTGGGCGAGTGGCCCTTTCGAAGGAAGGTTAATGCCTTCGTTCAAAGTTGAGCCGGTCCATGAGCGTCGCTCCTATCCCGCGGGTTCTATCGTTGTTCCGCTGGCACAGGAGTCAGCAAGGGTTGCTATCAATCTGCTGGAGCCGGAAGCACCAGATTCGCTGGTCCACTGGGGATTTTTTAATGCAACCTTCGAGCAGAAGGAGTATGGCGAAAATTATGTTTTGGAGAAGCTTGCGCGGGAAATGCTAGCCGCTGATCCACACCTGCGCGACGAATATCAAAAGAAGCTGGCCAGCGATTCGAAGTTCGCTGCCAGCCCGCGCGAAAGGCTGCAATTCTTTTACCGGCGTTCGCCCTATTGGGATCAGCAAATGAACCTCTATCAGGTCGGCCGCATTATCGCGCCGCTCACTGTTCGGTGGTAACGCAAACTGTTAGTCTGCGCAGGTAAGGAAAGCTTCAAGTTGAGTGGGAGCCAAACTCCGCAAACCAGCAGTTTGCGTTACACATTCGTTAGTGCGCCAGCGCGTCGGGATGTTTTGAAACTTCCTCAACGGCCCTGCTCCCACCACGGATGGTGACAGCGGCCACGCCGGCAAAAATCAGAAGGCAAGCAACCAGCGTTCTTGCGTTCCAACTTTCGCCGAGCACCAGAGGAGCCAGCCCGAAGGCCAGGAGCGGTTGCAGATAGATGTAGACCGCAACAATGCTCGGCGGCACGCGCATCAGTGCCCAGGCGTTGAGGTAATAGGCTCCCACCGTGGGAACGAGCACGATGTAAATTACAGACAACCACACCGCCAGCGAGACACTTTGCAATTCGTCGAGAGTCCAGGCGAAACCCGCAATCGGCAGCATTACTACTGCGCCCACCAGGAAAATCCAGGTGATCATGTTAAGCGCGCCATAGCGTTTGAAGAGATCTCTAGAGACGGCAATGTATGCGCCGTATGAGAGGGAATTAGCGACGATGAGAGTGTTTCCCAGCGTTGTTTGGGCGGAAAAGCTGGCGCGCAAAGGATCCACGAGGTAAATAACACCGGCGGCCGCCAAACCTATCCCGACAAAATGCCGGATAGAAGCTCGATCGTGGCCAAGGACGATGCTGACGGCCAATGTGAATACCGGAATCGTGGTTGTCAGCAGCGTCGCATTAATTACGGTCGTAAGCGAGAGGCCTTTAACGAATAGCAGTTGATTTAGCACGACCCCGAGCAGGCTGGAGACAATAAGCCATGCCAGGACCCGTTTTGGCAGTTGGCGCAGCTCGCCCAGCTTGCGTTGTAACAGTAGGAAGATGATGGCAGCGCCACAAATGCGGAAACCGACCAGGCTCGCGCTCGACATTGACCGCAAAGCGATCTTGCCAATGATGGGCCACGTGCCAAACATGACCTGAACGATCACAAGGGCGAGGTGCGGTGCGACATCCCGCTCCTTAAATACACTGTTAGGGACCATCAGTCTTTTCGTAGATTAACGAAATTCGGGGCAGCAAAAAGGATCGGGGCCTTCCCGATCCTTTTTGCCAGCACGTCAAAGTCAGGACGAACCCTAAACAACCAGAAAAAGTGGGTTCTCGAGTATCTTCTTAAAAGTCTGCAAAAACTTCGCTCCAGTAGCGCCGTCGATTACACGGTGATCGCACGACATGGTGACGCGCATCATCTGGCGTACTACGACTTCGTTATTTCGCACCACCGGCTTTGGAGACATGGCCCCCACCGCAAGGATAGCGCCTTCAGGTGGATTAATGACGGCCGTGAATTCATCGATTCCAAACATGCCAAGATTGCTGATGGAGAAACTGGCACCCAAAAACTCTTCAGGACGCAACTTGCGGTTGCGCGCGCGATCGGCGAGGTCGCGAACTTCTTCAGCAATCTCACTGAGTGATTTTTGATCCGCCGAACGAACGATGGGCGTAATCAATCCTTCGTCAATCGCAACAGCTACAGCTATGTCGGCATGTTCGTAATATCTGACGACTTTTTCCTGGAATGAGGCGTTTACCTGTGGGTGCTGCATCAGTGCGGCAGCGGCTACCTTGATGATAACGTCGTTCACGCTAATCTTCAGTTCAGGATCGAGCGAGTTTATGCCGCTGCGCATCTCGGCCGCCCGATTCATCTCGATCTCAGTCGTTAGAAAGAAATGAGGTACGGGACCCAGGGAAGTTACCAGTCGCTTCGCGATAGTGCGTCGCATCTCGCTGACCGGCTCATCGCGGTAGGCAGACGCATGTGCGGTAGACGATTTCTGGAATGGCCCACTCTCGACAGCGCGTAGATGTCTCCGCGGGCGCTGAGCAACCGAGGACACAGACGCGGTTTTGCCCTGCCCCATCAAGTTCTCGACATCACGTTTGATAATTCTGCCACCTGGGCCGGTACCACTCACGGAGCGCAAATCTATTCCAGATTCTGCTGCCATACGTGCAGCCAGCGGGGAAACGATAAGACGAGTTGTGGGCTCGGCTTTGGTGTTTTTTGGATCCTGGCCATTCCCCGCCACATTGGCCGCGGCTTTATCCGGGGCCTTATCCAATGCTTCCGGGGCGGTTGTCGGAGTTCCCTCCGGTTGACTGGACTCCTTCGCACCTGACGCATCTGCCGAAGATGTTGCGGCTTTCGCTGGCAGGGTTTTGGCAGCTTGGCCGGCGCCGGCGGCTTGGCTGGTCAGCGCCGAAATGTCTTCATCGGGCTCACCAATGATCGCAATCAACTGCCCAAGAGGCGCTGATTCACCCTCGCGGATCAAAATCTTGCGCAGCACTCCGTTGCCAAGTGCCTGCATTTCCATTGTGGCCTTGTCGGTGTCGATTTCGGCGAGCGGTTCGCCCATCGACACTTTGTCTCCCTCTTTCTTAAGCCAGCGAGACAGTTGGCCCTCTTCCATAGTAGGAGAGAGCTTGGGCATGATTACCTGAGTTGCCATTCCGTCCTCGTGAACAGTGAATCGTGAATCGTAAATAGAAAAACTAAAGGTTGCACCGACCGCAAGTCGTGAATGTAAGCAATCGCGGTTTCCATTCACGATTTAGGATTCACGATTGACTAATCCAGATAAGCCACTTGGCGAACCGCCGCGACGATCTGATCAACACCCGGGATAGCCAGGTCCTCAAGATTTTTTGCGTAAGGCATCGGCACGTCCGCGCCCGAGACACGTTTTACCGGAGCATCGAGGTAGTCGAAGGCCCGCTCCATAATTTCCGTGCTAATTTCTGCCGCGACCCCGCAAAACGGGTGTGACTCTTCTGCAACCACGACGCGATTTGTTTTCTTCACTGACTCGATTATCGTGCCGATGTCCAGTGGTCGGATCGTTCGGGGATCGATTACTTCGCACGAAACTCCCTGTTTCTCCAAAACTTCCGCGGCCTTTAAGGCCACCGGAACCATTAGCGAGCGAGCCACGATGGTGGCGTCTTTTCCTGCTCGTTTTATGTCTGCCACGCCGAGGGGAACAGTAAAGTCCTTATCATCGGAAACTTCACCCTTGTTCCCATACATTCTTTCCTGCTCAATAAAGATCACAGGGTCGTCATCACGAATAGCTGATTTCAGCAGGCCCTTGGCGTCGGCCGGAGTAGACGGCATGACCACTTTTAAACCAGGGAAATATGCAAACCAGGATTCCAGGGCCTGCGAATGCTGAGAAGACACCTGAAAAGCAGAACCACCAGGACCACGAAATACGATAGGGATTTTGAATTGACCGCCCGACATGTAAAGCATCTTGGCGGCCGAATTTATGATTTGATCTGTGGCGAGAATTGAAAAGTTGAAAGTCATAAACTCCACGATTGGCCGAAGTCCACCCATAGCTGCGCCGACACCAAGCCCGGCAAATCCCAATTCCGTTATGGGCGTATCGATGACGCGCTTTTCTCCAAGTTCGTCGAGTAAACCTTTCGTAACCTTGTAGGCACCCTGATACGCGCCTACCTCTTCGCCCATCAGAAAAACCGTTTCGTCGCGCTGCATCTCCTCACGTAAAGCTTGATTGAGCGCTTCGCGCATAGTTACTACCGTCATTTAACGAATTCCTTTTCTCCGGTTTCAGGGGTCTGGGTGCGTCGCAACGACGGACCGATTCTAGTCTTTGTCCGGCTCAATCGGATTGGCATAAACGTCCGTGTACAACTCTTCAGGCTCAGGCAGCAGCCCCTGTTCAGCAAATAGCACAGCTTTCTCAACCTGTTCTTTAACTTCCGCCTCGATCTTTTGAAACTCTGAGTCGGCCAGGACACCTTCCTCTTTCAGAGTGGCCGAAAAAAGTTTAATCGGATCGCGTTCCTGATGACGCTCGATCTCCGCGCGCGTTCGATAGTTTCCGGGATCAGACATGGAGT
>JALYXE010000175.1 GCA_030947265.1 Acidobacteriota bacterium | reverse complement strand
AGACAATCGGCGCCTGCTTCGGCGTAGGCGGCAAGCCGGTCAATGGCAACGCGGAGAGGATTAGGGTGTCTGACCAGCCAGGCTTCACAGCGGGCAGTGAGTACCACAGGAACACCAGAGGCCTCGATCACAGCGCGTGCAGCCCTAATGCGGTCCCGTGCGAGCCCGCCCTCGTAAAGTGGTGACGCGGCGTTCCCCGTTGCATCCTCGATCGACAAGCCCGCGACCCCAGTAGCTATGCACAGCGCCACGTTTGCTGCCACGCCTTCAGGTGAATCCGCATACCCCGTCTGGAAATCTGCATTGACGGGCAGCGGCGTTGCCTCCACCACTCTGCGGATATGCGCCAGCATGTCGTCGCGGTTAATCGCCGCAAGCGTGTCGGGCAATCCTTGAGCAAACGCGAAGCCCGCGGAGGTCGTCGCGAGGGCCTCGTACCCCAGATGCCGCAGATAGACAGCAGTTCCTGTGTCCCACGGGTTAGGTAAGACGAAGCACCCGGACGCGTGCATAGTGCGAAACTTTGCGATGGCCGATAACTGAGCAGACGTCGCGTCGTTCATGACGCAATCCTAAACCGGATCATTCTTAGCGCGCCAGCAAGGGCGTCGTTATTCCATCGCGGTCCGGGCAGTGGCCCAACCTTGGGCGAGGCTCACCTTGCGTCCGGCTTTGCCACCTGATGTGCGGAAGGTCTATGACTGTCTATGACCTTCCCGAATGTGCTTCCACGGATCAAGGGGCTATGCCCCTGATGCGAGGCGAAAGCTCGCTGAATCAAAAGCCAACTCTTACGGAAAGGCAGAGCCTGTCCGCACATCAGGCGGCAGAGCCGCAGCGTGATCGCAAGTTTGTGCTACTGCTCGCTCCTCACTGCCCACTGCCAACTGCCCACTGCTCACTGGTGGGCATACCTCTGGACCAGACTCTCGGTTGTAATAACACCTAAAAAAGGCGGAGCGCCCAACAAGCGCGCCGGCAATACACTCTCCATCCTGCAAAAGAAAGCTGGTGGCTGGGTTATCTTTCGTGACGTCAACATGCTCGCCGAGGTTCCCTAGTAGTGTAGATTCTTCAGGCGTCTAAACGAAGACATAAGAAAGCCCAGACGTTGCATTAACGGCTGAGCTTCTTTGCCTTATATGAAGTCTTTAAGGTTTGTTGAGCGGCGTAAACATTACCGACGGCGTCGCGGTTTGCTCGCAGGTTTCCGTTGCGATTTGCTGACAGGCTTCCGTCGGCGTCGGGCAGGAGATTGCTGATTAAGCACTCCCCGCATACCCACCTGATTTATGAGCGCATCCAGATAGGTAGCAAAGCAATGGAGAATGAAGGTGTGTCTTGCAGAGCCATAGCTGGACGTTACCTCTCTCGCGATGTCCTCAAACTCGTCCCAGTCTTTATACATGAGAGAGTGCATCGTTCCGTTGCAGAAGGCTCTCAGATTCCGGATAAGTAAGGTGCTCGTTTCGCCATCGTGCCGGTCCTCCGCCTGCTGGGTCAGTTGCATAAGGGACGCCAGGTCCTTGAGTAATACAGTGGACTGTTCCAGTCGATTCCTGAAATCATAAAATAGGATTTGACCGCTGACAGAGGCGTCAAACACTCGGACGAGAGTAAGGATCGACTGCTCGAAGCAGTTACTCAAAAGTCCGTGCGCCCGCATGATGGTCGGTCGAACTTCGTCGGCGTGAAGCTCTGAATTGATTGCAGCAAGATCGTGGCCGAAAACCCTCTTCAGCTCATGGCGTAGGGCGAAGCTCGTACCGTCCAGTGCGTGGCGCAAAGGCCCTTTGATGCTCTTGATTTTGGAGGTATGCCTTTCGATAAAGCGGACCAGGGACTTCGACTCGTTGTCGACCAGCGAAAAGGCGGCAAGCGTTACCGGAAGTGAGCCACCCTCGTCCACGTTAATCTCCACTATGCGCAAAAGATCGCGCAAGCGCGACAGGTTAATGAAGACGTGCTGAACAGCCTCGGCCACACTCGAACCCTTAATGCCTTTAATAATCGAGTCAACCTGCTTTTGCAGCTGAAGTTGACTTCTGTCTGAACCGGTTCGATCAAATCTTTCGGGACCCTTAGGTAAACGCAGCGGCCCTTCTTGCACACTGACCTTGTTAGTTTTTGCATGGCTTGTCGCACTCATTTTTCATTACCCCCGTTTATTTAGGAAGAGCGCCCGTGTAAGCGTGAGGCAACCGGGCTACCAGCCAGATACCAATTTCCGTGCCATCCGGCTATGAACATAAAAACAAAGGGTTTCCCCGACTTTGCACACATCCCCCTAAACGTTGGTGCCGTGGAGGAATTTACCGATTGGTCATTCTGGAAGATAGTTTTATCAGTTTGACTGATTAGCACTCTTTGTAATCCGCGGGCGATAAGGCAGATATGTGGTCGAAGCTAATCCACTAACGGCTCCGCAGCCGACTCTTAGCAATGTCACCCCATGCGGGTTGCCTGAAGAAGTGCGGTGGAGTAACCGTCATACTGTACGGCTGATGAGCCCCGTGGGATGCTGGCTACGCCGCTTCCAAACCTCAGAAGTGCTCTTGAATTCATGGTAAACTGCTCTCCGAATTAATTATTAGCGAGTCTTTTTGGGGGCAGAAATTATGAGACGTACCGACAGCCGCAATATTGGCGGTGATTGCTTTGGTGCTCGCCGTCTTTGCGATCCTTGATGTGGTTCGCGCTGGACCAGCGATGGGCTTGCGGTTATTTGTCTGGCGCTCTCCGTGCTTCTGCCGGCAGCGACCGCTATTCCCGAGATAGAATTTAACCCAGATAGAATTTAGTTCCTGGACGAAACCCAGAACCGATGGTGCGGCGTCGCGAGAAACTTTTTCGGCGCCGTTTCTCTTCAGGGTTTGCTTCTGTATAACTGTTGGAGAATAGCGTTGTATGAGAAGAAGTCTGAATTCAAGCACGACCAGGACACCAATCATCATTCTCTGACTCTGGGTGCGATCCAAGTGAAAACCGATGAGGAAACTCTTAGAGGATACAGCTCAACGCGCCATTTCATATCTCGACGGACTTGGGAAGCGGAGCGTCGCTCCATCGGCTGAAGCGGTTTCAAAGCTTGCGACACTCGACGCGCCCCTAACAGAAGAACCTACCTCACCTGAACTGGTAATCAAGTTGCTGGACGAAATTTGTTCCCCAGCAACGATGGCGATGGCTGGTCCTCGCTTTTTCGGCTTTGTCATTGGCGGCTCACTGCCGGTTACATTGGCAGCAAACTGGCTCGCCAGTGCCTGGGACCAAAACACCGGGTTACATACTCCTACGCCCGCCACTGCTCGACTTGAACAAATCGCCCTTCAGTGGTTGCTTGACCTTTTCAAACTTCCGCCATACTGCGGAGGGGCTTTTGTCACTGGAGCGACGATGGCAAACTTTTCTGCGTTGGCCGCAGCCCGTCATGCGCTGCTCGCACGAGCAGGCTGGAACGTCGAAGCCGAGGGACTGTTTGGCGCTCCTCCCATTACGGTTGTAGTTGGAGAAGAAGCACATCCAACGCTGTTCAAGTCGTTGGGGCTTTTAGGATTGGGCCGAAATAGAGTTATTAGAGTAGCGGTGGACTCCGAGGGACGGATGCGAGCGGATGCAATGCCGCCTCTGTTGGGTCCGACTATTGTGTGCGTCCAGGCCGGCAATGTGAACACAGGAGCCTTCGATCCTTTTTTGCCGCTTTGTGAGCGTGCACATGAAGCCGGCGCCTGGGTGCATGTTGACGGCGCCTTTGGTCTGTGGGCAACAACTTCCACTTCAACGGCGCATCTTTCAACCGGCCTGGCCAATGCCGATTCGTGGGCGACAGATTTTCATAAGTGGCTGAATGTTCCCTACGATAGTGGCCTGGCTCTGGTGCGCGATGCTGATGCCTTGCGCGCGGCCATGGCCAT
This sequence comes from Acidobacteriota bacterium, assembly GCA_030947265.1. Taxonomy (GTDB): domain Bacteria; phylum Acidobacteriota; class Blastocatellia; order Pyrinomonadales; family Pyrinomonadaceae; genus PSRF01. Next base: position 2,569 of record JALYXE010000175.1, on the reverse strand, counting down.
TACTGCGGAATATCTTCCTACTAGTTCGTTTAGAAACCCGTCAGACTTTACGCCCGAACTTTCAAGACGCGCTCGAGGTGTGGAAGTTTGGGCAGCCTTACATTCGCTTGGACGCAAAGGCATTGCCAAGTTAATAGAACAAAATTGCCGCCAGGCGAGACGCTTCGCAGACGGTCTTAAAGCTGCTGGATACCACGTGCTTAACGACGTCGTTCTCAATCAAGTGTTGGTCGCATTTGGAGATGCCAAAACGACCAACCGCGTAATCTCCGAGCTTCAAGCAGAGGGAACTTGTTGGTGTGGCGGCACCGTCTGGCAGAAACAGACGGCCCTGCGAATTAGTGTCTCGTCATGGGCTACCACGGACGCGGATGTCGAGCGCAGCCTGGATGCCATGCTTCGCATCGCTCGGGAGCACGGTTAGTCGCGCCAGGATTTCCTTTACCGCCACAGTGTTCGGATTCTACAGAGTTGCCGATCTTGCAAACGGTTCATCACAAGTCCCGAACCTACTAACCAGCGCTTCGCTTGTCCAAATACGTTTAGGCGTCAGAAGACTAACTCGTTGTGACTATCAGTGAAACAGAGCGATTAAATCTCCGAAAGGTCTCCCTGAAGGATGCAGGGTTCATTCTCCGGCTGTTGAATGAGCCTTCATTTCTGCGTTTCATCGGCGATAAAGGTGTTCGGACCCTCGAAGATGCTCGCAACTATATTGTGACCGGACCAATTGCCAGCTACGAACGTCATGGTTTTGGCTTATGGCTGGTCGAATTGCGTGACTCGAATGTGCCAATAGGGATATGCGGATTGTTAAAGCGAGACTCTCTACCTGATGTCGACGTGGGTTTCGCTTTTCTTCCGCGATACTGGTCCATGGGCTATGCCTACGAGGCGGCTTCCGCCGCGCTCAGCTACGGGACAAAGGTGATTGGCTTGAAACGTATGGTAGCTATTACGAACCCGGACAACGTTGCCTCGATTAAGCTTCTTGAAAAACTGGGCTTAAGATTCGAGAGCATGATTGAATTGCCTGAGGGTGGACCAAAGATTAAACTGTTTGCGCGTGAGCTTTAAATATTCTTGGAACGCATTCGCGGTCAGGCGTAACGGAGGGAGAAACTGTTTGGGGGTTTTGTAACGCAAACTGTTAGTCTGCGCCCAAGTCCGATTGCGTTGCTCCAAAGTATGACCCCTCCCGAAAACTCGTCTGACCGCGACATAAGCTGCAAGTCTTTCGTCGAGCGCCATCTCGCCACCTGCCGGACTTTCGTTTCATTTGCAACGAAAATCCTCCATAGGCAGATGCGCCGCGCCAACAGCATAGCGAGCGTCGCGTAAGCCGAACCAGCAAGCCTGGTAACAACTGGGAGACGCATGACTCCCCAGATCCGAGTATTATTCCTGGCCGGCGAATACCATTTCGTGGAGAGCATTCCTACCTTAGGAGATAAATAGTCCATCGTTGGACCGAGGCGTCAGTTATCCCGATAGGGTTTTTCATAGATGCTACTTGACCTGTTCCTCAACAACGCTTGGGCCGCAATCGGCCTTTGGGCTGTCTTGTATTGCATGGACTACACGCTGACTTTCAAAGCAGCAAAGATTTATAAGGCGGGTGCCGGCAAGCATTTCGGGTTTGCGGGAGGCTATGAATTGAACCCGTATTTTCAGGATGATATCGCTAACCTTCGGCGGTTCAGTTTCCGTTTCTTCTTGCTATTATTCTTTGTTAGCGGTTTGCTGCTGATTCTACACAGTACAGATTCCCGAGAAGGCTTTGCTTTTGTCTGGGGAGTGATGATTTGTGTTCAGTTGGCAGTTCACTTCCGCCACATTAGAAACCTGGTCGTTTTCCATTACGCGAAGGATTCAAATGGTATGAACGGCAGAATAGAATACGAGCACTGGCTAAGCTTGCGTTTATCCTCCATCGAGTTCCTCGCTTTTTCAGTGTTCTACTTATTCTTGTTTCTATTGTGGGGCAATCTCTTCATGCTAGGCGGGGCAACAGGTTGCCTGGTATTAGCTCTAAGGCATTTGTTCGACTCACGGAGGAGCAGAGCACTAGCACCCCAGCGGGCCTGACCCGCTGGGGACCCCGCATTGGCACAGAACAAAGTTGTGAAAATCGCCTGACAATATCCAGTATGTTTTAAGGAGAACGATCATGGAGAGTAAAGTCACTGAAATCGCGGCGGATGTTTTTCGCATCTCGACGTTTCATCCCGATTACGGGATACAGTTTAACCAGTTTCTTGTCAGAGATGACGAGCCGTTTCTAATGCACACCGGCTTCAAGAAAATGTTCGCGCTCACCCTCGAAGGCGTAGCTTCGATCATCGATCCCACTAAGCTGCGGTGGATTGGTTTTAGTCACTTCGAATCTGACGAATGTGGCGCCCTTAACGAATGGTTTAGCGTGGCCCCGCAAGCGGAGGCTGTGTGTAGCGTTGTCGGGGCGATGGTGACGGTAAATGACTTCGCCGACAGACCGGCGCGAGCCCTTACTGATGAGGAGGTACTCGAGATTGGGCGTCACCGCCTGCGGTTTCTGGCGACGCCTCAC
>JALYXE010000172.1 GCA_030947265.1 Acidobacteriota bacterium | reverse complement strand
GGGCGTAGCGCAGCCTGCCGTCGGCAGAAAAATAACGCATCTCATAAGTTTGGGGCTGTCCGCGCAAAGCCGCTTGCAGTTTTTGGTTGGCGATCTCGCGATCCGGTTCATACACTATGTCAACAAGATCACGACCGATGAAATCTTCGCGCTTGAATCCCAAGGCAAGAAGTGTGGCGCTGTTACACCACTTGAACCGGCCTTCCATATCCACTGCGTAAATTGATTCTCGAGCGCTCTCAAGTATGTTTGTAAGCAGGGATTGATGCTCACGAGCGACCGCCTGCACCTTGCGTAATTCCGAAAGATCTCGAGCGGTACAAACCGCGGCAGTTACGGCGCCCGACTTGTCCAGAACCGGTTCAATTGAGACCAGGATCGGACGGTTGAGGCCGTCAGGGGTGACCTCAACAGTGACACTACGACCTTCTTCGAGTGCTTTTTCCACCAGACAGACGGCGTCTTCGGAAGTGGTCTGCAGAATATCGCAACACTTGCGGCCCAACAGAGCGCGAGGATGTGATGCTTCCATTGCCGCGCCTGCGCTGTTAACTCGTTTCAAGAGGCCCTCGCGATCGAAAATAAATATGCCGTCGGACATGGCATCGAAGGTGGTTTCCCATTCCGATTTGGCTTTCATAACCATTTCGAAAAGTTCGGCCTGCGACATCCCGACCGCCAGGCGCTCAGCGACAGAGTGCACAAGCGACAACTCATCTTCGCTCCAGCGACGCAGGCGATCGGTTTGGTGAATGCACAACACTCCGCGGAAGAGCCCTTTGACGACCAGTGGATAATTGATTTGGGAACGAACGTCGACAGTTTGGGCGTGCTTCCTGATAGCGTTGCTGAATTCTGGCGGTCCTTCGTGATAGTTTAAGGAGTCGTCAATAACCAGAGGCTTCGACATTCGTAGCAAATACCGACCGATCGGGTCATCATAGCTAACGCGAAGAGAGCTGATGCTGTTACTGCCGGGTCCTATGTATTCGTGCTCGACCTGTGAAATGGGGTTTTCGCGGTCGAAGAGATGCATGTGGACGCGCGAAGCACCGAGTGCAAGTCCCAGTTCCCGTGTGGTGGTACTCAAAACTTCGGGCAAGCTAAGAGAAGCGCGAATAGCTGTCGTCACGCGGTTAACCAGCACCTCTCGCTTTGAAGTGGCTTCGGCTCTCTGGTAAAGCTCAGCCTGCCGGATGGCGATTCCTGTCTGATCCGCAACTGCTTTAGCGAGCGCAATGTCTGACTCATTCCAGTTGCGTAGCTCACGCGTGGTCGACAAAGCAAAAGCGGCGATAGCCTCGTCGCCCACTCTGATTGCTACGTACATGATTGAGCGCACGTCTGCCTTCGAAAGAATGCGCTTGTAAACATCTGCTATGCGCACATCATGAGCGGCATCGTCGAAGCAAAGGACTCCGTGTTTATCGAGTGGCTCGATCAATGCCTTTACGTCTTCAAGTTCAAAGTTGTCACCAGCGGGAAGGATACCGTCAGCGTGATATTCGGCGACGTTTGCTAATCGAATTCGCTTTTGATCTCTAATGAACAGAGAGCAACGATCTGCATTCAAATAAGACCCAAGCTCATGAACAGCAGCGCGGAAAATTTCTGAGCTGTCCAACGAGCAGCGTATTGCCTGTGAGATGCGATGGGTCATGGCCTCGCGTTGAGACTGCTGCGCCAGTGCTTCTTCCGAGCGCTTGCGATCCGTGAGATCGCGGCCAATGCCTTGAACACCTATTGGCGTCTCGTCGTGATAAATAAGCCGCGTGCTTACCTCCAGGCGAACCCGACGACGGCGTTTCGTAATGATCTCGAGCTCGTACACGGTAGGAGCTTTGTCGTCGGTTTTTTGAGCCAGCATCTGGTGAGCAACAGCCACGTATTCCGGCGCCAGCACGTCAATGATATTCATGCGCGCGGCTTCTTCCCTGGTATAACCCGTAATCTTTTCGCCACTTCTATTCAGCGACGTGAAGTTTCCCTCGATGTCATGCGTATAGATGATATCGTTGGCATTCTCGAAGAGTTCACGATAGCGACGCTCGTTTTCCTGCAATGCTTTCTGAGCTTTTCGGTTCTCCGTTATGTCTGTGGCGACCCCGATTACACCAATTACACTGTTAGCCTCGTCGGTAAGCGGTGAATAGCGCGCCTCGAATGACACATCGCCAACGTCGACCGCTTTCGAAAACGTTTCACCGGCCAGTGCGCGACGTACATTCTCAAGAACCTCTGGATTGTCACCATAGATCTCGAAGACTGATCGTCCGACCAACTCACCCGGTTTCCATCCCAGCACCTTTAATCCTTCTCCTTCCAACAAGGTGAAGACGCCATTTTGATCGAGTGCAAAGAGTATGAGCGAGGCACTACTAACTACTGTACGCAGTCGCGTTTCGGTCTGGCGGAGCTCCTCGCGCCCTCGACGTCGATCTGTAACGTCTCGGATTACAGACTTGACCGCGGGTTGACCTCGAAAGACAAAAGGCATCCCGGCCACTTCTACGTCAATGATTTCGCCATTTAGCTTGATATGTTTCTGCTCGCTCAGTGGGGTGGGCGAGGCTGTTTCATTTATCTCGTGAATCCGATCGGCAACGAGGTCCCGGTAATCGGGATGAACCCTGTCTAATACTGGCTGGCCAATCAACTCCTCCGGTTGAGAAGCGCCCCAGAGACGTTGAGCGGCGGGATTTAGATAAACGAATTTGCCTTCACTGTGGACAATAATTGCTTCAGGGGAGAACTCGACCAGCCGACGATAGCGTTCCTCGCTTTCTCTTAAGGCTTCCTCAGCAAGTTTCTGCTCGGTGACGTCGCGAACGACGCCTCGAATCGCTGTGGGCCGCCTGTGGCGGTCACGCTCAATTGTAATCACGCCCTCAAGGTATCGTCCGCTGTCGTCAGCATCCTTAAGATAGTATGTCGAGCGCAGAGGCGTATCGTCTGGAGTTTTTCTCGTCTGTTGTATGTCCCGTGCGGCAGTCTCACTCCCGATTAACTTACTGAGGTGGCAACCAACGATCTGGTCAGCCGGCTTTCCAAAGAAACGGGCCCCCGCACCATTGATGCTGGTAATATACCCATCCATGTTCCGCGTGTAGATGATGTCGGCTGCTTGCTCGACAAGTTCTCGATAGTGCTTCTCGATTCGACCGCGCTCAGCGAGTCTCGCAACCTTAACCAACAGCTCCTCGTTGCGGAAAGGAATATCCAGGTAATCATCCGCCCCGGCAGTTAACCCTTCGATACTGTCCTCCAGCGCATTCCGAAGGCCGCTAATCAGCAGCACTGGGATATTGGCCGTTCGAGGCTCGGTCTTAATCCGGCGACAAAGTTCGATGCCATCGATAACCGGCATCACCACATCGCTTATGACTACGTCAGCCTCAAACGAACCTACGATTTCGAGTGCGGTGCCACCGTCGCCCACGGACGCGACCTCGTAGCCCTCTGCCTCGAGTAATTCGGTAAGGAGGGCGCAAATTTTCTGATCATCGTCCACGATCAGGATTCGACATTTTTCGGAGAGCGGCTTTATCATTCGTTATCCGAGTTTGAGGACAGCCATTGGGGTGGGTAGTCGAGGCCACTACTGAAAAAGAGGAAAAATCAGGAGGTCTGAATTTAGCCTTCAGAAATCCTGTACGTAGCTGCGTTAGGAAGGGTGAATTCCTACAACCGCTGCGGGCAGTATAACAAAGCTGGCAGGGCTTTGTCATCGATAAACGCTTGAAAAACCTCTACTTACCTCAAGTTATCGTGGCTTTGTAGACGATTAGGGCAAGGCTCGCCTGCTCGCCGGTGCTTCTCGTTCTGGAGTTTTGGCAAAATAGCCGGGGCGGTAATTCAGCTTTAAGTTCTGTTTGCGGAGCCCGGGGTCAGTCACCTCAATCTGAATTCGGCGGTAGGAACCATCTCGCGCCTTGTTAGCAGGAGAATACGCGACAAGATACTGTTCCCGGAGATCGCGCTGAATTTGCGCAAACGCGCTTCTTAACTCGCTCTCGCTTCGCGGAAAATAAGCTCTACCTCCCGTTTGCTCGGCAATCTTTTTAAGCGAGCCCATATTCACCCCGCCTTGATAACTATCTCCGATTCCAATCGCATAAATAAGCGCGTCAGCCTTTTGCGCGCGTTCAATCGCCTCATGCATCTTCACCTGGCTTATGGTGTCCTCTCCGTCAGTAAGGAGAACGATAGTCCGCCGGGTATGGTCAGCAGAGTCTGAAAGGATTTCATTCGAAGACGCCCAAACAGCATCCCAGATCGCGGTAGCTCCGGCGAGGATTTGATTCGTGCCCGATATGGGGGGCGTACTCCCAACCACGACACCACCGCCGATGTAACCAGACGGCGGCACAAACTCCACGCGATCAATAGCCCGACGGAGGCGGTCAAGGTTGCCTGTGAACCCCTGCTCCAAAGTGACGTCTCCCGTAAACGAGACGATTGCCGCCTCGTCTTTTTCGGGACGCATTACTGCTTCAACAAAAGACCGCGCAGCTGCCTTCTCGTCGGGCAAGGTGCGCTCTTCTGAACGACTAGTGTCGATCAGGATGGCGATTGAAAGCGGCAGGTCAATATTCTGTTGAAAGGTAAAGATCTCCTGAGGCTGACCGTCTTCGAGCACTCGAATATCTTCTTTCTTGAGGTTGCTTATGAAACGCTTGTTGCTGTCGGCCGCGGTAAAGAAGATGCTGGTGAGATTGGTCTCAACATGAACAACTTCTTCGGACTCTTGGGGAACCTCCTCTTTCGGTACAACAGTCGGCGCTGGGGAGGGAGAAGGCAATTCTGAGTTTTCGGCTCGTCTGGGCCGAGATTTTTCTACAGACTTGGCTGGCGTTTGCCCTAACATCCTGGTCGGAACCGCGGAACCGCCTACCAGCGATACTATCAGGCCTAATGCCCAAAACAGATTTTTCAATGCTTTATTAGACATCTTCAAACTCTTACGGTCTTACGCTGTCTGCGATTGCTTTATACCCATGTTTGGTTCGCACCTTCATATCTCCTCGGCCCTCAGCAAGCTTGACTTCAATTTTACGAAAGCTGCCGTCGTAGCGATCGTTGATGGGCTTGTAAGTAACGAGGTATTGAGCGCGAAGTTCTTTGGAGATCTTGTTAAACGAACGCTCGAGGGAAAGCATGTCACCCGTGAAA
>JALYXE010000133.1 GCA_030947265.1 Acidobacteriota bacterium | reverse complement strand
GATCCAAACGAAGTAAATCTCCATGTCAGAAACCGCCACATCGCTCTCACTCGAGCGTAAGATCAAGATGCAGGAGGCGCGCGAGGGAATCATTAACCGCCTCGCAATGACGCTTCCGACGACTATTAATCTGGATCGATTCCTCAATGTAATAGTTTCCGAACTAGGGCGGATGATGAATGTCGATCGCTGCGACGTTATTCAACTCACCTCTCCGAGCGAGCTGCGGATCAGCCACGAATGGCGTGCATCGAATGATGTGCCTTCGAGTCTGGGCACCGCTATTCCGCTGGATCTAAGACAACTTTCGGAACATGTTGACATCACCCAGCCCATCCGGCTCGACGACACTTCGGCCCCCGGCCTGGACCAGAAGGTGAGGTTTCTCGCCAAGAGTTTGGGCACGCGGTCGCTGTTAGTGGTCCCCGTGATTCACGGCGAGGATGTTCTTGGTTTGGTGGGAATGCATACGACACGCACCCCGCGAGTATGGCTTGATGATGAAGTATCTTTTCTCAAATCGATCGCGCGACAGATTGCAGTTGGTTACCAGTACACACGTCTATACATCGATAAGGAGCGCGAAGCTGAAACGAAACGCGCGCTTTTGGAGATTGCCAATGCCCTCAACGCGACGTCTGATTTTCGGGAGGTCTCCTCTCTCGTTCTTGAACGGGCCATCACGCTGGTCGGGGCAGACTACTCAGCGCTCGGCGTTCTTGATCGGAAGGGAGGCCGTATTAGCCTGGTTGCTTTCAAAGCCGCGCCTCACGCAACGACCGACGGGGTACAAGGCTTAATCGATGAACATGATCAGTCCCTGGACGTAACCGAGTTTCCCGCAGCGGTGGAGGTTTTGGCTGAGGGCAAAACGCTTCGCTTGCTGGATACCGACCTGCCGTTTCCGTTTCGTTTGATGTTCAATTCAATTCTCGGCGGACGGGCCGCGCTGGTGGCGCCGGTGCGGGTGGGTGGCCAAACGTTTGGACTGCTTGGCCTGGTTTGGAGCGAAGCTCGCGAAGGTTTTCAGGATCATGAAGTGGCCCTGGTCGAGGGCATTGCCGATCAAATCGGCACGGCACTGGAACGCGATCAGCTTTCGGCCGAGGTAATGCATCTTCGCAGCGCGCTGCATGAGCGCTACGGCGAAGACCGTATCATCGGGCAGACGCCGGCAATTCGTCGGGCGATAGAGCTGGCACTCAGCGTGGCTGATACGCAAACGACCGTTCTAATTCACGGAGAATCAGGGACGGGTAAAGAACTCCTGGCCAATTTGATTCATTACAACTCCGGTCGTGAAGATAAGCCTTACGTGAAGCTAAATTGCGGCGCTATCCCGGAAGCTCTTCTTGAGTCGGAACTCTTCGGCCACGAGAAAGGCGCGTTCACCGACGCGCGCTCAAGGCGTTTGGGAAGATTCGAAGAGGCAAACGGCGGCACGTTGTTTTTGGATGAAGTAGGTGAGATGAGTTTGTCGGCCCAGGTTCGCCTCTTACGCATTTTGCAGGATGGCGAATTTACGCGCGTTGGTGGAAATGAAGTCATGAAGGCAGACGTTCGGGTCATAGCTGCCTCAAACGTCGACCTGGAACGTGCAACCGAACTCGGATCGTTTCGCCGTGATCTCTACTATCGACTATCGGTGTTTCCCATTGTTCTGCCGCCTTTGCGCGAACGTCCCGAAGACATTCATCCTCTGGTCATTCATTTCCTTGAACATTACAAACAGAAGACCGGCCGTTTCATCTCGGGCATTTCAAAAGATGCTTTGCAAGCAATGATTACTTATGAGTGGCCAGGGAATGTTCGCGAGCTGGAAAACGCCATCGAGCGCGCCGTTATCATTGCGTCTGGCCGGCAGATTGAGCTCGAAGATTTGCCCGAAGCCATCAGTAAGATCGCTCTGCTGGAACAGGATCGCATCAAGGTCGAACGCGCCAGGGCGGCCAGCGAGGGGCGTACGACCACTTTTGAAGTGACGGTGCCTTCCTCGATGGACGAAATCGAGCGCCAGGTAATAGAAGCTACGCTCGACTACACCAGGGGCGACAAAACAAACGCCGCGCGCGCGTTAGGTATCGGTCGCAAGACGCTCTATCGAAAACTCGAGCAATACAACGGCGGTCGCAATAGCACTGACTAGGCCTTTCAGACATAGCCGATAGCGCTGCAAATTTGAAGTGCCAGACCTAGCCTTCTTCTTTGGAAGGGAACAACCACTTAGCAGGAATGAGAAAAAGACCGAGGACGCTAACCGTGGTGGACGTGATGAAAGCAACGATAACGGTGTTCGACATCGTGAACCCTTTAACATGAAAACCCGCAAGGCCAATGAAGGTGATGACAACCAATAGCCAGAAAACGATTAACCAAAACAGCCTGTTTGTATACCGTTTTCTTACCTTGTGAAGGTCTTCTGCTTCCTCCAGCTTATTTGTGAGTTTCTTGTTTTCAAGTCTTAACTTGTCGACTTCTAACGTTTTTTTTTCGTCGTCGAACTTGATTAAGGATTCAGGAGGTTTGGGGATCGCACGTTGTTTCTGAAGAGCTTTTCTAGCCGCGCGAAGGTAGGCGTCAAACTGCAGCTCTAGTTTAGCAGGCGGGTTGGGGGGCTTCTGCTCGCTCATCTATAAACTGCCGGTAGTATGCTTCGATAAGTTCGTTGGGAATTCGGATATTACGTTTATTCGGTTGCCATACTTGACTCCAAGGCGATCCAGGTAGGTGCGTCATACTGGATAGCTCAGCACCGTCAAGTTTTCCATACGTTTCCCAAACAGCCTTGATGACTCCCATTTCGGGGCTCTTAGCATCTATCGCTTGTCTACCTGTAGGGAGACGTCTTGTGACATAGCCCGTACCGTACATCTTAAGTGCATGATAAAGGGCCGGAATAACAGGCCCAAATTGCCACGCGGTTACTTCGTTGTAGAATAAGGGTTTACCTAACAGCACCAAACTGAAGCCGTGCGCGTAGTATACAAGCTTCTGGAGTTGCATATTGGACAGTTCCCTGCCTTCGGACTTTGCCAAGTCCAGAAAAGCATTAGCAACCGCTTTGGCGTGGTACTCCATACCCAGAGTATTGTTTAATTTAGTGTCTAAAGCAAGGTAGGCTAATGGCAGGGTCGTTTAACGCTAATATGTGAAATCTTTAGCGGTCTTGGTTGTCAGTGGCCCGCACATTCAGCATCGTACTACGCCATGGCCCATCTTCTTGCGCCGCTTTATGGGGTTTTGTTATAGTCCCACTCTGAAAATCATTTAGAAATCTCAACCTGCGAAGCCTGGCGGCTTTGCTTTCGCAGAAAGGAATACTTTATGGGAAACGATAATTATCGGCGAGATTCCGGCGACAGTATCTCCACTCGTCTAACTTACCTTCTAATTGGCGGCGGCATTGGGGCGGTTATTGCCCTGCTTTTTGCACCTAAATCAGGCCAGGAGCTTCGCGGCGACCTCGCCGATGCAACGCGCAAAGGCATTGATAAATCTCGCGAGGCTGCACAACAACTAGGTGGCCGTGCGGGAGAGTATTACGAAGCTACTCGTGAGCGCGCCTCGGAATTCTATACGCAAGCGGCTGAAAAAGTAGGTGAAGTGGCGCAGACCGCTCGTGACACAGCGTCGCGCCAGACAAGCACTGTCGCAGCGGCGATTGATGCAGGCAAAAAGGCTTATCAGGAAGAGAAACGTAAAACAGAATTATCCGGCAGGACTGAGGCATCTCCGAATTACCCGGAGAAGTCGAACTTCTGATTGCTGATTGCTGATTACTGATCAAGGCCCTCCCTATGTCGCTTTTGGCGCTACAAGTTAACTTTAACGATCCGATGTTCTGGGTGATGGTGGTCGTCGCGCTGTCGTTTGTCGTCATTGCGGTGGCGATGATCTCCATGGCGGTGGTAGTTAGTCGTGCCTCCAAATCGGTGAATCGGTTAGAACAAAAGCTGGAGCCGCTAATCGCTCGGGTAACGGTTATGAGCGAGCAGGGGCGACAGATTGCGATTCAGGGAAAACTGATCGCCGAACAATTCACTGCGGTTTCCGGTCATCTTTCATCTGCCACGATGAACCTTTCGGAAACGCTGGCGATAATCAAGGACGAGGTGGGCGAACTAAAAGAGCTGGTGAGTGAAACTGCCGGGGACGCACGCCGCAAGGTAGAGGTGGTCAGTCGTACCATCGATCGCACTCACCATCAAGTTGTTTCCACTACCGACTTCATTCAGAAGAAAGTGGTTGAGCCGGCGCGAGAGCTTGCGGCAATTATGGCGGGCTTCCGCCGGGGGCTCGAAGTTCTGGTGGCGCCCATGCCGAAGCCCATTAATCAAACCTACGGAGAGGATGAGATGTTTATTGGTTGACCTCTGGCACGCCACGAAGGCTCGAAGAACCCGAACCATCGCATTCTTGAGGATGATGGTTCGGGTTTTTAGTGTGTTGCGAGAGAACCTATTTTTATCTCTCATGAGATATTAGCCGACTTCCGTCGGTAGTGTCCGAGTTTGAGTTTTCTCTGTGCATCCTTAGTGATCTCTGTGACTCTGTGGTGAATAAGGCGCGGATAACACTCACCACAGGGACACAGAGAACACAAAGAACTCACAGAGAGTCGGAAATTAGGACACCAGTACTTCCGTCACTCATTTTGGCGGCTAATCAAGTCTGCTGGTAGTATGGTGAATTCTGAATAACGAAACCTATGTCTACTGAAACTCCGCTTGATCTGAAAAAGACCATAAACTTGCCGAAAACTGGATTTTCTCAAAAGGCAAATCTGGCGCAGAGCGAGCCCCTGCGTCTAAAGAAATGGTCGGACATGCGCCTTTACGAATTGATTCGCGAGGCGCGCGCAGGCGCGGAGAAGTTTATCCTTCATGACGGGCCGCCTTATGCTAATGCCGACATTCATCTCGGCACGGCAATGAATAAAATCCTGAAGGACTTCGTGGTGAAGTCTCGCAACATGATGGGCTACGACGCGCCTTATGTTCCCGGGTACGACTGTCATGGGTTGCCGATTGAGTTGTACGTTGATCGCAAGCTTGGCGCCAAGAAAGCAAACATGCCACCAGTTGCTATCCGGCGCGCTTGTCGCGAGCACGCGTCGCACGCTTTGAAACGCCAGACGCGCGACTTCCAACGATTGGGCATTCTCGGTGAGTGGGGCAATCCATATCTGACAATGTCGAATCACTACGAGGCGGAAACCGCGCGGCTCTTTGCTCGCTTTGTTGAACGCGGCTACGTTTACAAAGGCGCACGGCCCGTTTATTGGTGTATCCATGACCAGACCGCGCTGGCGGAGGCTGAGGTCGAATATCATCAGCACACGAGTCCTTCGGTTTATGTGAAGTTTCCCCTGGCGAGCGATCCGGCGCAGATCGACGAAGCTCTTAAGGGCCGCAAAGTGTTCGTCCTGATCTGGACCACCACGCCCTGGACTTTGCCCGCAAACCTGGGGATTACCGTCCATCCGGATTTCGAATACTCTGCGTTCGAAAACGGCGACGAGGTTTTCATTGTTGCCAGTGAGTTGCTTGAGGCGGTGGCCCAAAAATGTGGTCTGGGTGAACGCGATGCGGATGGTAAGCGGCTCAAGCCGAAAGTGCTTGCTCGCTTCATTGGCGCGAAACTGGATCGCCTGGAATGTCGCCACGCCTGGCTAGACCGCCCGTCACTGTTAATGGTGGGCGAGCATGTGACGCTGGGGGGCGAAGCTGACGCGGAAACCGAACTCGACGTTAAAGACGCTCGCGAAAAACCGCCAACAAGCAAGGCAGGTACGGGATGTGTTCACACCGCTCCCGGTCATGGCCACGACGACTTTGTAATCGGCAAGCGTTATGGTCTGGAAATATATTGCCCCGTCGATAACTCGGGCCACTTCACGCCTGAGGTGGAACACTTTGCCGCGCAGAGCGTCTTCGAAGCCAATCCGCATATCGTCGAATTCATGCGCGATAGGGGCGTGCTGGTATTTACCGAAAATTACGGACACCGTTATCCTCATTGCTGGCGCTGCAAGAACCCTGTGATTTTCCGCGCCACTCCCCAGTGGTTCATCTCAATGGACCGCGCAGGCGGAACTGTCGTGGAGAAGGATGAAGATGGTAGGGACCGCACTAATTTCACCGAAAACTTTTCTGAAGGCGATGCTTCCTTACGAAAAATGGCCTTGTGGGAGATAGAGCGCGTGCAGTGGCTGCCAGCCTGGGGAGTTGTGCGAATGCGCAATATGCTCAAGGGCCGCCCCGACTGGTGTGTCT
>JALYXE010000121.1 GCA_030947265.1 Acidobacteriota bacterium | reverse complement strand
GGATATGTGTCAGGTCGCCATGGATTTCAAGGGTCTGCCGGCCGAAAGCCGAAATGGGATGAAGAGGATCATCGTTTACTTCCGAGCCGGCGATAATTGGGATCTGGTTATCCAAAAGCTCGGTGAGCTGTCGAATAATACGGCTCTTGGCTTGTCCTCTTAGCCCCAGCAGAATGACGTTGTGTTTGGCAAGTATCGCATTTACGAGCTGCGGGATGACGGTGTCATCGTAGCCAACGATGCCGGGAAAAAGTTTTTCACCGCGCTTTAGTTTCTTAATTAGATTGGCACGGAGTTCGTCTTTAACAGACACGCTCGAGTAGCCGCTGGCTTTTAACTCGCCGAAGGTTTTGGGTAATTCACCGAAAGCTTCGGCTGGTTCAAAGGAAGTTTTAGGATTGCTCATGAAAAACCCTATGCTTGATTTCAGAATTCGAAAACCGGGGGAGGGGAATATCTTACGCGACTGGCGGTCGAAGAGGTAGCGTGCACGCAAACTAACAGTTTGCGTTACGAAGTCCAGAATGGCGCGCCGCAAGCCTGAGGTTTCAATTAATAGCTACAAACAGCTCGGGCCCGCTTTTCTGAATGAGATTGTCTTGAACGAGCTTCTCGAGATGTGCAAGCACGGCACGTTCGGCCATGGCGTGCGCTTTCGGAGGGACATCAGTATAGACGCGAGCGACGACGTCTTTAGGTGTGGCGGCGCCTTGCTGAATAGCTTGAAGGATGTCTCGTTCACGTTCCAGCCGGTGTGAAATGTATTCATCGATCTTCGCGTAGGAATTCGCAATGGCGGGCCCATGGCCGCCTAAGATCAGCGAGACATTTGGTAACGCGCGCAAGCGCTGGAGTGAACCAAGGTAGTCGCGCATATTTCCTTCCGGAGGATCAATCAAAACAGAGCCCAGGCCGACGATGTTGTCGCCTGAGATCAACGTGCCCGTGCGAGCCTCGTAAAAGCACAGATGGCCGCGCGCGTGTCCCGGTGTATGCATCGCCCGCAGCATAATCTCGGGTTCGCCATTCAACTTGATTACCTCGCCGTCTTCGACACAACGATCAAATCTAATGCTATCGGTCAATGCTTCCGCAGTCAGCCGATGAGCAGCGACACTAATTTGATCGCCGAGGTGGTTGCGTAAGGCATTTACTCCGCCGACATGGTCCGGATGCACGTGAGTTAAGACAATCTGGCGCAGTAATCTGCCCTCATCGATGAATTCAGTAATGCACCTCGCCAGCGCTTGCTGCTCGTCTTCGTAGGGCGAACCGGGATCGATGAGGAGAATCTCCTGCGAGGTGTAAATCAGGTAGCAGTTTGTGTGCGTCGCAGGAGGCTTCGTCGGTGTACGCACGGGAAAGCAAATGTAATTGGGTCGAAACTCGATACGTCGAACCGGCTCGCGATGGGCGTGCGGCACCGATAGAAATCGCTGTACCAGATCGTCTGTGAGTCCGCCTGACAAAGTTTTCAAGGCATGAAGTACTGGCGGCACGGCGATCATTTCCGAGCGTTGCCAGCGCGCGAATGCTGCACTCGCCACAATCCATTCGCCGCTCTCGAGCTCCGCTTCGCCTGTTACGAGACCTGGCTGTTTGGGTGGGCAGTTAACCAGGAAGAACCAGGTATCGAAACGCCGGGCGCTGAATGGCGGCGTCACCCAGCGGCCGACAAAAGTAAAATCTCTCGCGTCAAGATGAAGATCGTAATGCTTCAGGAGCGCGGGCCAGGACATGCGCGCGGCCTGCAAATCATCAAGCAGGGAGGCGCGCTGACCCTGCGTTAACGCATCGCCGCCACGCGCGACCAGTACTTGAGCTTCCTCAAAGAGCTCGCGCGCAGCACAACTAATAGCTGTTCGAGTTTCCGCTTGGGGACAATTTTCGACAGGTGCTCTTGCGTCCTCCGCATCAAATTGCCCACCCGGGAAGGCGTGGAATCCGCCGAGGAAGGCAAGCTTCTCACTGCGCCTGACCAGGAAGACTTCAGGATCGCGATGATTAGTATTGTGGCGAAGGAGAATTACAGCGGCAGCATCTTTCGGGAGTGGGCCAGTTGAAATCTGCATTCAGCAATACTCATTAGCCAGTGCGATGAGCGGGGCAAGCCCGCCTTCCTTACGCTGAGCTAATTAAGGTTGAGTTTCTAATCCACGCTTGAAAGCGTTCAACATACGAGCAACTGAGCGCGTGAGGAGTCTCTAAGGTAGGCGGGCATGGCCCCGCTCTTAACTTTGGAAACTCACCTGTTCAAGACCAGCGGAAGCGTTCACCGTCGCCGGATCCCCAGGGATTGCCGCGCATGTGATAGCCGCCCTCTTCCCAGTAGCCCGCCTGATCCTGCTCGAGGAAACGAACTCCTTTAACCCACTTGGCCGACTTCCACGCATAAAGTTGGGGAATTATAAGGCGCACTGGTCCACCATGTTCCGGAGGAACTGGCGCCCCATCATGTGACCAGGCGAATAGGGAATCTTCTTTAAGGAAGTATTCGATGGGGACGTTTGTAGTCCAGCCATAGTCGTAAGCAAGTGCAACGACAAACCTGGCCTCAGGCTTGAGTCCCGCAATCTTCGCGACTTCGCGTGTCGGCACTCCTCCCCAGAGATTGTCGAGGCGCGACCACCGAGTGACGCAATGAAAGTCGGCATAAACACGCACGGCCGGCAGTTGCATGAATTCATCGAGCGACCATTTTTGAGGATGCTCAACTAACCCATCAACTTCAAAAGACCAGGTAGCGAGATCTATTTCAGGTATTCCATGCGCGTCAAGGACCGGCCACTTACGCGTGCGCGTTTGGCCCGGCGGAATTCGATTGGGAAGCTGGGTGTTCGGACTGATGATGTCGGCCTCCGTGATCTCTTCAGGCTTGCGCGGATCACCGGGCTGATATTTTGGATCCTTGAATAGACTTCCTAAGAAACTCATTGTTGTGGTCAGTGGTCAGTTGTTCGTCGTCAGTGGTCCATTACCAGTGTTTCACCAATTCGAGCGTTGCCCCGGACAAGGGACTACTTACAACGGACTATTTTTTCGTACTTCGCTCCGCTAATTTCATCAACTCTTCCGGCATCCATTTACCGACAGCTTTTTTGGTCGGCTCTTCGATTCCTACGGAGCGATCGTGCCATTTGTCTCTAGTGCCCTCAGGTCCGCGCTCGCGCTCGTAATTTTCCGTCTGTTCGAGGCTTAGCAAAATTCCGTCGGCAATTTCCTTCCAATCCTGAAATTGGATACCTCGCCTAACGATTGGCAATCCTGCCGACCAGTCTTCTTCCGGAGCGCGCGCGTCCTGCTCGGGGATCGTCAGGTTATGCAACGATGGGAACGGTTTACCGTCAAATTCTTTCACCAGCAGTCCCTTGACGTCTTTGTAAGAAGCCTGCGGACTGTCGCGCCTTATCGCCTGAGCGCGGCGAAAAAGATCGGCAACGCTTGTCTGCGCTTGAGCCATAGAACCCCGAAAATTTCCTTCACTCCATTGTTGTATTTACCAATACCTTACACGGGCGAAGGCCAAGTTTACAACCGGTCACAAATGGTTGTAACGCAAACTGTTAGTTTGCGATGTAAGGGGATCAGCTCCTCACCGGTCGCAAACTAACAGTTTGCTTTACCAGAAACGCGGTGCAATTGAAATCGTGTCGGAATAAAGTAAACTGCCCCTGGGATGCC
This sequence comes from Acidobacteriota bacterium, assembly GCA_030947265.1. GTDB lineage: Bacteria > Acidobacteriota > Blastocatellia > Pyrinomonadales > Pyrinomonadaceae > PSRF01. The sequence goes on along the minus strand of JALYXE010000121.1, from coordinate 2,663 downwards.
GGAATCAATTCTCTCAACGAATTTGGATCAAGCCCCGAAGGAAACGGATCAGGGTTGCCACTTCTGTGGCCGCGTGAATCTCCCGCAATACTCTGTGCATGAACTCCAAGCTGACATTAGGACACTCTTGAAAGCTAACGCGGGCTCGACCGGGGAGCTGTCGCAGGTCTGCGTAAACTGCTTAGAACTTTTTGGCAGGGCCAAGACCCAAATCGATTCACACCATTCTGTTTTTGAACAGACCGATCATGTTCTGCCTACCCCACTGCGGATGGATGCAGACGAGCGATTCACCGGCCGGGGTGTCACCATCGCTTTTCTAGACTCAGGCTTTTATGGGCACGAGGATCTGACGAGGCCAGAAAATCGGATCGTCGCATACCACAGCATCTTTGCAGCTGAGGGTGACCGCACGTCATTGGAAACCACTGACGTTGCCAGTTGGCATGGAATGATGACGTCTGTAGTGGCGGCGGGAAATGGTCATTTGTCTGATGGGTTTTATCGCGGTATCGCGCCCCATGCGAAAGTCGTGCTGGTGAAAATTGGGCGGACGGGACACATTCCAGATGAACATATCGGACGTGGTCTGGAATGGGTGTTAGACAATCGAGAGAAATACGATATTCGAATCGCTAACATTTCCGCCGGTGGAGATTTCGAACAGTCATACTTGAATAGCGCCCTGTGTCGGACGGTTGAGCGCGCAGTCGGCGAAGGATTGATTGTAGTCTGTGCGGTGGGCAACGCGGGGATGGCTCCCGGTCATCCCGTGCTGCCCCCCGCCAGCTCACCTTCGGCGATTTCCGTGGGCGGGCTTGATGATCAGAACTCGCTCGACCGCGCCAGGCGAGGCATGTATCGCTCATCTTATGGGCCAACTATGGATGGTCTACAAAAGCCCGAAATTATTGCACCCGGGATCTGGGTCGCGGCCCCCATTCTTCCTTCTACGCCGACGGCTGAGCAGGCTCGGCTTTACTCCGAACTGGACACAGCTACTGACGATGAGCTTCGTACAATTATCGAGTCGCGTGCAGGCGTTGATAAGGACTTCGACGAGGCCCGTGGCTTAACCATTCCGCTCTTAAGACAGTTGATCACAATCAAGCTGCGGGAAGGGAATGTGATCAACCAGTACTACAAGTATGTCGACGGCACGTCATTCGCGGCACCCATCGTTGCTTCAATCGCCGCCTGTATGCTGGAGTCGAATCCGCTATTGACACCACAGCAAGTGAAACGCATTTTGATTGAAACGGCCGAACGAGTACCGGAGGTCGAAGTCCAGCGGCAGGGATGGGGTGTGGTAAATCCCCGGCGGGCAGTGGAAGCGGCACTCGCGAGGCGCTGATGTGGTGATACCGGAGGTTTGGCGGCACGGTCCAGCGTATGCTGGCGGGCGGCGGTGGACACCCGCGCGAGCCCTATGCAACAATTCCGTAAAACCACGGACGACAAGCTGAGCACTGCGAGAGGAGAGTTAACTTAAATATGTCTGAGCAAAGGCCTGAAAATGAAACCGCGCGGACTGAGGGCACGACTGACACACCGAGTGAGAAGCAGGCGGTGGAACCTGCAAAGGAAGACATCTCTTACCACGCCGTTGAGAAGGATGGAGTCGTGACTGCGATTTGGGAGATGCAGGGCCGCAAGCACGTGAGAACGATCGATCCGAGATCACGTCAGGGACAGGATATTCTTCGTCTTTACACAACCGAGCATCACGACGGTCCGGCGACGGAAGCTAGCGAAGCAGCAGCGTCGTAGTGAATTCAGGTCCACGTGTTTTCCCTAAACCGTTAATTTTGCTGCTCGTCGCCACCCGAACCCTGACCGCGACAAAAGGGTTGCGTAAGACAACTCGCGAACTCGTCCTGAATCCATCCAAGACCATTGTTGATAATAAGAAATGACGGAAGCCATTCTCTTTTGAGCGAGATTTTGACAACTTGAGAGTAAGAAAAGCCTCTATTGAAGACGCGAAAACGCTGACCAGGATTGCTCACGAAGCAAAACGGCATTGGGGTTATCCGGAACACTGGATTAAGCACTGGCAAGAGGACCTCACAATCACACCCGATTTCGTTGCCACCAATCAAGTCTACGTCGCGGAAGACGAGGGCGAAGGCGAGCTTCTCGGCTTTTACGCCCTGGTCGTTCGGCAGGATAAGGCCGAGCTGGATCACATGTGGGTAGCGCCGGAACACATTGGCACCGGTGTCGGTAAGGAACTGTTCGTCCACGCGATGCAAAGCGCGGCGAAGCAAAACGTTTCAGAAGTCGGCATCCTGTCCGATCCCAATGCGGAGGGTTTTTATAAGAAAATGGGAGCGTTCCAGATTGGCGAAGTTTCCTCTGAAACACCGGATAAGGAAACCGGCAATCCACGTATGCTTCCACGACTGAAGGTGGATCTGAATCACCTGCGCTAGCTTATTCTCTTAGCTACCTTCTACTCATTTGATCGTCACGACGACATCATTGCGACTACTTAATCCGCTTGCCGTGGTCACCACGAATTTTGACGCCCCGCTTAAACCGTCTGGAATTTCAACATTGATTTGATCCAAACCGGGAAAATGTTTTGAAGCCCCGGCGTACTGCACGACGGTGGTTCGGCCTCGATTTTGGACCGTGACAGGCAGGTCTTTTCTCCAGCC
>JALYXE010000090.1 GCA_030947265.1 Acidobacteriota bacterium | reverse complement strand
TGAATTCAGACGGTCGTCGGAGTTTGCCATCTTCCTGGGCTAGTCTTCTTCAGATTCGCGTTCATTCGCGTTAATCCTCGGCTGAATTTCAAACCGACCCACTACCGGATCGCGTGGGCTTTTACTTCGCATGGTGGTCACTATGCTATAATCCGGTCTACCACAAGCGGCTTCATACCGAATTGTCGGTTTGGATAGGCGTAGGAAGCCAGCTAATGAACCTATAGTGATGCTCAAGCGACTAAGCGAAGCGATATCGCAGAGCAACATCGAAACAGAATTCCCGGCGTCGGAAACCCGCTGCTCGCATCGCTCCTCCTGTAATTTCAGCCCGAAGCAAAATGTAGATGGTGGCCACTCCCGGAGTTTTCCACCTTCAAATCGAGCTTTGCAAACTTGCGCAAAGGGAGGGAGAGAACTATCAAAGACGTTTTAGGAAATACTGCTGGTCTAAAGCCTAATCAACTTCGGCGCATCGAAAAGCTCTATACCCGGCGCATCGCTCCTGACCAGATTGTTACACCCGAATTTGCGCGGCAGCTAGCTGAACTATCACACGAGACAAGAAGGCAAATCGGGGCCCTCATCGATCGCAGCGGCCATATTGAATATGTAATGATCGGTGATAATAAGGGCATCGAACTTCCCGATTTCAAACGCATTCGTGTGGCTGTGAATCGTTTTCGCGGCCTTCGTTGCGTCCATACACATCTTCGAGGTGAGGGCCTGACACAGGATGACCTCACTGACCTGGCTCTGTTGCGATTGGATTTGATGGTAGCCATCGATGTTAACCCGCTTGATGGCTTGCCGGGGTTGTTAAATATTGCGCATCTACTACCGGTAACTGCAGATGCAGTGCAAACTGCAAATAAGCCGGAGCCCTACGGTTTTCTCACCCCCAAAATGGCTTCCCAGATTGATGTCGACTTTCTTTCCCTGATTAATTCACTTGAAGAAGAGATGGCGCGAAATCGGCGTGTCTCGCGACAGGATCTACTTAAAGACCGCTCGATTCTTGTAGGTGTGACTTCAGGGCCGATTGCGGACGCCGAAGAATCGATGGCGGAACTTCAGGAATTGGCGAGCTCCGCCGGAGTTGTCGTGCAGGACAAAGTTATTCAGCGACGGCAAGCCATAGATCCCAAAACTGTGCTCGGGCGAGGAAAGCTTGACGAGCTTCTCATCCGCTCGCTTCAGCTCGGGGCGGATATGCTGGTCTTCGACCGTGAATTAACTCCCGCGCAAGTGCGATCACTATCGGAAGCCACCGACCTAAAGATTATCGATCGTTCCCAACTGATACTGGACATCTTTTCGCAGCGGGCCCAGTCAAGTGAGGGCAAGATTCAAGTCGAGCTTGCCCAGTTGAAATATCTTTTACCTCGACTCATCGCGGGGCACGATTCAGCGTTCTCCCGGCTCGCAGGTGGGATCGGAGGCCGTGGTCCCGGCGAAACGAAGCTTGAGATGGACCGTCGCCGCGTTCGGGATCGTATCAACCGATTGGAGAAAGAGATCGAGGCACAACGGTTGCGCCGACACGAACGCAGAAAAGTTAGAACCAGGAATAACCTTCCCGTGGTTTCGATCGTCGGCTATACGAACGCAGGCAAATCGACGCTCCTGAATACGCTGACTAACAGCGACGTTCGCGCAGAACAGCGGATGTTTGCCACCCTCGATCCGACGTCCCGAAGACTTCGGCTGCCGCGGGAGCAGGAGATAATCGTCAACGATACCGTCGGTTTTATCCGCGACCTGCCCCCCGGGCTTCTTTCTGCCTTTCGCGCAACTCTGGAGGAAATCGTCGACAGCAGACTGCTAATCCATCTCGTGGACATTTCGAACCCGCGTTGGTCACAACAAATTCAGTCGGTGAATAGAATTCTGGAAGAACTCCATATTGCTCAAATCCCTTCAATCTTAGCCCTGAACAAATCGGACCTTGTAGATCGCGAAACGCTTAAAGTCATTTCTCGCCAACTTGGTCAGGATGGCAATCGCGAGGTCGTGAGTATTTCCGCAACTAACCAAAAGACGTTCCCACCGCTGCTCGAGAGGGTAGGAGAAATGCTTTCGCAGGATTTAGGTTTGAGAGACGGCGAGAAGGCCTTTGACGCCGGCCGCATCTCACGTATTGCCTAAAAAAATGGCCCTTCGTCCTCGATTCACAACTCCGTTAAGCCGTGCGCGCGAAATACTAGCGCACTACGTTGTGCGTCCCTTCAAGGTATTTAAACCAGGAACGCGGTTCCTTATTGGATTTGGATTTCTTGTGTTGGTAACGGCGCCATTATTAATCAGCAATTATTCGTCAAGCTTCTCGGCAGACTACCGAGAAGGCGAAGTGGTAAGAGGAAGTGTCGTAGCGCACGCTGATATCGCGGGGATCGATATCGCTGAAACCGAGAAACGGCGTAATGCAGCTCGTCAGGCTACGCGGCCGGTGTTTAATTTTGATTCCACGCGCGGTGATAGTTCTGCCCGCAGTTTTCGTGCGGCCTGGGACGATCTAAGGCATCAGGTCGAGTCGAAGAAGCCAGCAAATACATTCACTTGGACCGGTGAAGGAGGAGTTGGGGTTGCTCGCGCTATTGCCGCGCACAACTTCAACGAAGGTGATCTGGATCGACTTGCCGGTTTAATCCGGGAGGTTGGCGACAAATATATCTATGACGATACCGAAGCTGACCGCTTAAATCAGGAAATCGTACTAGTTGACGTTCGCAATCCGTCGGGACAAATGATCATGCCTGCTCCGCGGACGCGAATGCTCTCGTTGAGCAGCGCACGGCAAGAACTCGAATTAAAGCTCCTTGACCTTACCGGATGGTCACAAGAACAAAAATCCGCTTTGGTTGCTGCAATATTGCCTCTTATACGTCCGAATGTTGTGCTTGATCAAACCGCTACGGCCACCACGCGTGAAGCCGAGGCTAATAAGATCCCACTAGTGACAGTCTCGCTCAAACGAAATCAGATGATTGCCCGGGAAGGCGATACCGTAACTCCAGGCATGCTTGCTCAGTTTGCTGCCCTGAAGAGCACCGGTCACGCCGGCCGACCCTGGCGCAATCTGATTGGTCTACTGGTGATCGTTTTTGCAGTTTACTGGTCCGTGTGGAAGTTTACTGACCACAGAAGCACTGCGGCGGTATTGTCACTATCAAAGACACGCGCATTTGCTCTCGTAGGTTCAGCAATCGTGGTAGAGACCGCGTTAATGCGGATTGGCTTCGCGCTCAGCGATAGTGTTGCAAACGGTATGAAGACTGCGCCCTTTAACGATCCCACGCTTTGGAACTTCGCCATTCCTTTCGCAGCGGCTTCGTTATTGGTTGTCATGCTTGTCGATACGCAGCTGGCTTTTCTGACCGGAATAGTCACCGCCTTATTTGCCGGCATGCTCGCCCCCAGCGGAATACAAGACGCCCTGTACGCAATGATTTCCTGTGCTGCTGCTGTGTACGGGATTGGTAGATACCGCGAGCGACAATCCGTGACGCTGGCCGGCTTGTTTGTCGGTGGCGTCAACGCTTTGATGGCGCTTGCACTGATAGCTTATGCCGAACAACCTTTTACGCTGAACACGATCCTGCTGACCATGGGTTGTGCTTTCGCCGGAGGCTTGCTAACCGCGATCTTTGCTGCCGGTGGCTTGCCAATAAACGAATCACTTTTCGGCATTCTTACCGACGTCAAGCTGCTCGAACTTTCCAATGCCGACCTGCCAGTGTTGGGCCAGCTGGCCCTGCGAGCGCCGGGGACAAATCAGCATTCGCATGCGGTGGGCCAACTTGCGGAAGACGCCTGTCGAGCGGTGGAAGCAAACCCGCTGTTGGCTCGCATAGGCGCTCTCTACCACGATATAGGCAAGGTCGCTGCGCCGGAATACTTTGTTGAAAATCAGCAAGGTGAAAATCCCCATGATCATATGCGCCCCACGCAGAGCGCCCGCATTATCACCAGCCACGTTACCTACGGCACGAAGCTCGCTAAAGAGATCGGGTTGCCGAAGAAGATTGCCGACTTTATTCCCCAGCATCATGGCACGCGCACGCTGCATTTCTTTCTCCGCAAAGCGCAGAGTCAACTGAAACCGGGTGAAGTAATCGATGAGAAGGATTTTCGGTATCCTGGTCCAAAGCCACAGTTCAAAGAGGCGACGATAATGATGCTGGCAGACTCTTGCGAGGCGGCTGCTCGTTCTTTGGCCCGTCCAGATCCGGAGAACGTTCGCGCGATCGTGGTTAAGATCGTCGATGCAATTATTAGCGATGGGCAGCTTGATGAATGCGACCTGACACTTCAGGAACTAACCACGATTCGTGAAGCCATTATCAGCGCCTTAACCGCCATCTACCACGCGCGGATTGATTATCCGGGCTTTAATCCTCCCCGGGTGACCGGGCCATTAGCTGCATTGCCGTCGGCCGAGATTGACAGCGAAGAACGCGGTATTAGTTACAGTCGTGCCTCGGACATACCCATAAACGAGGCAGGCGAAGTCGAAGACGAAGCTGTTAGTCGTAAGATTGCGAAACGCTGACCGTGTAGCCTCAAGCTAAGGGAATTTAAAGGTTGGGAAGGGGGCAAAGCGCAGCGCGCCCCCGCTCAAGATCCAAGGCGAACATTGAATCAACCACTCGACCTGAGAGGAGGCTGAAGTTTTAGTAATTAGTTCTGTGTTGAGTGGTGTTGCAGCTTGAACTGGAGCGGGGCGCGCTGCGCTTCCCCCTTCCCAACCTGAGAGGATACTGAAGTTTAATGGTTAGTTCCATGTTGAGTGATGTTGCAGCATAATCTTGAGACGCAGCGCATCACCTCTTGGATAGATCCTACCCACTCAGCCATTCAGCAGACCAGATTATCAAAACTTTTCGCGCAGCTTCAGGTAAGTGGTGGCAAGATCTTCAGGGATAACGCGCGTGTTGCTGATCGTTGTGATGAAGTTTGTGTCGCCGACCCAGCGCGGCAATATATGAATATGAATGTGGTCAACAATCCCCGCACCCGCAGATTTGCCAAGGTTCATGCCAATATTGAAACCAGTGGGCTGATAGGCTTCACGAACCGCGGTTTGGCAGCGCTTGGTCAAATCCATTAGTTCGTCGGTTGTTTCCTTCGTCGCAGCGTCTAGTTCACCAACGTGCTCGTACGGAACAATGAGCAAATGACCGCTGACGTAAGGGTAAATATTGAGGACCACGAAATTGTGCGAGCCGCGGTGGAGAACAAAATTAGCCTGGTCTCTGTCGGGGTCAGCCTGCAGGTAACAAAAGACGCAGCCGTGTAATTCTGGGTCCGCAGCTCCTCCGGAAGCGATGTATTCGTAACGCCAGGGACTCCACAGCCTGTCCAATTTTGAATCCTCTGGCCGCACCAGGGCCTACATAATGGGAGGTTGACGGGTCTCGTCGGGGATAACACTGGTTGAGGTTTCTGAAGCAGTTTTAGCCGGGGAGTTATGCTCGTTAATCAACTCTTTTAGTTCTTTACCAGGTTTGAAGTAAGGAACTCGTTTGGCGGGGATGCTTACCGGATCTCCAGTCTTCGGGTTTCTACCTCTTCGAGCACCTCTTTCGCGCACGCGGAAGCTCCCGAAGCCGCGGAGCTCAATTTTCTCACCCTGATTCAATGTTTCAATAATGCTTTCAAAAACAATTTCTACTAAACGTTCGGCGTCCTTTTTAGTGAGTTCCGCCGCTTCAGCGACGTCTTCGACGAGTTCCGCTTTAGTCATGCATCACCTCAGGAAAAAGATGGCTCAAGCCCAAAAAATGAGTAACGAAGCGAATTCATTGTACGTCTTAAAAGTGGCGAGGTGTGATCAACTTCGTAACACTATCAGAAAACAATCACGTCGGGCAAGATGCATGCATTAGCGTTGGTGTTCCCCTTAGGGTTACGCAAACCGTTACCGGACCGCGCAACACGCGACGCCGTCCCCACCGGCGC
>JALYXE010000061.1 GCA_030947265.1 Acidobacteriota bacterium | reverse complement strand
ATGATCATTTACGAGCGTAACGGGCCTGACGATACATTCGGCTGGGGCGTCGTCTTTTCCGGAAAGACTCTGGCGAACCTGCGCAACGCTGATGAAGAATCACATGCTGAAATTACGCGCGTGTTTGAGGCCTGGGACAATGTCGATGTCGTACACGCAAACGAAAAGATTTCAATCCATGGCAACAGCTTTTCTGGGATCGCCCGTCTGCTGTTGCTTAAAATATTGCAACGTCGCTGCGAACAACTCGGTATCGAAACGCGTTTCCGAACCGACGTTGTCGACTTTGATTCGCTACGCGCGAACTGCGATCTATTGTTGGCCGCCGATGGTGTTAACAGCACGATAAGAAAGCAATACTCAAATCACTTCATTCCAAGTTTAGATGTCCGTCCCAATCGTTATATCTGGTACGGGACTAATAGACTATTCCACGGCCTGACTCTAACCTTTCGCGAAAGCAAAGGCGGAGCTTTCGCCGCGCACTCCTACAAGTTCAACAAAACCACCAGCACATTCATCATCGAGTGCGACCAGCAAACCTGGGCAAGTGCCGGTTTCTCGACGATGAGCAATTCGCAAACGCGGGACTATCTCGAGAACGTGTTTGAAAAGGATTTAGATGGCCAGTTGTTACTTTCAAACAATTCGAAATGGATCAACTTTGTGTTAGTGAAAAACGATAAGTGGTTTTTTGACAATGTCGTGTTGATTGGGGATGCACTGCACACGGCCCACTTCTCAATCGGTTCCGGCACTAAGCTGGCGATGGAAGACGCGATTGCCCTGGCTGAATGTTTTCGCAAAACAGAAACTGTCGGCAACGCGCTGGTGGCATTTGAATCAACGCGCAGGCCGGTGATCGAAGAATATCAAGCCGCAGCATATGAAAGCATGCGCTGGTTTGAGAATGCGCGACAGTACATGCACTTGAGTCCCTTGGAGTTGGCTTATTCGTTAATGATGCGCAGTCGGCGGGTAGATGCGGACACGTTGCGGCAGAGGGATCCGGAGTTTATCGCGCGCTATGAGGCCGCGAGCAAGGGAGGAGGAGGCAGGCGGCAGGAGCAGGAAAACCATCTCAGTTTCAATGACAAATGAAAAATGTGAATTGATATATGAGAAATTTCCATTTCTCATTTCACATTTTTCGTTTTTCATTGAAGACGCGCGAGAGGCAACCTGCTCCTGCTTCTGCTCCCGCTCCTGCCCCTGCCCGTCTGCCCGTGCCGTCTGCCCCTATCTCTTCCAATCGGGAGCTAGCAGTCTTCGGCGACCTTCATCGACCGTCGCAATTCCGGTTTCATTTAGATTGACACGATCCCAGAGCTTGCACGTTACCGGACGATGCGCCTGGTCCAGCGCTTCGCAATAATTCGTGTAAGTGCAACGCCTGACCTCATCGCCGCGGCCGAGTCTCACCTTAACAAACCAGTCCGGATCGGCAAGCGCCTGACGAGCCAGACCGACGATGTCTGCCTCGCCTTGTTGCAGAATCGCTTCAGCCTGTTCGAAAGTACCAATACCCCCAGTTGCTACGATCGGCGTCTTGAATCCAGACTCATTTACTCCGCGCTTGATCGCGGCAACAAGCGGAACACTACGACCAAAAGGCCCAGTCTCATCCGAAAGAATTGTCGGCATACATTCGTAGCCGCTCTGGCCGGTGTAGGGATAAACAGCCTGACCCACTTTCGGCTGTTGCGCGTCCTCAAACTTTCCGCCTTTCGAGACGGAAAGAAAATCGAGACCCGCCCGAGCAAACTCCACCCCAAAATAGACAGCATCGTCAATGCGATTACCGCCGGCAATCACTTCGTCACCCAAAAAGCGAACGCCAACGACATAATCATCGCCGGCCATTTTGCGCACAGCTCGATAAACTTCGATCGGCAAACGCACGCGATTTTCGCGCGTGCCGCCGTAACCGTCGCTGCGATCATTTAGAGCGCTCAGAAAACCCGCCATCGTGTAGGCGTGTGCGTAGTGCAGTTCAACTCCATCAAAGCCTGCTTCGCGCGCGCGGCGCGCAGCATCTGCAAAAATGTTCGGGAGCACTTGAGGCAACTCCCGGACATGTGGGAGTTGCATATCAGTCACGTGCTCGCGATAACCGAAGCGAAGTGATTCCAGCTCTCGTGCGTCCAGCAGGCGATCGACAACTTCTTCTTCAGCGCCATTGAGAAAGTCCCGCAGTTCGCGCTCGTCGGCATTAATCCACCGCAAGTCCTCTGTGATCTGCGCCAGCACCTGGCGATGTCGAGCATTCACCTGCAGGAAACGGCCGAAATACTTTTCCCTTTCAGGCCGGCGCTTCACCGAAAGGAAGTCGATGATTTGGATAAAGAGTCGGGTCTGGCCCTCGCTCGCAGCTCTTACCGTTTCTACCAGCTTTCGGAGTCCTGGGATGAAGCGATCGTGGCCAATGCGCAGCAACGGACCGCTGGGAATGTCGCGAACACCGGTAGCTTCGACCACCAGGACTCCCGGTCGTCCTTCAGCGAAACGCCTGTACCAATCAAGGTTTTCCTGCGTGACAAAGCCATCTTCAGTGGCACGCCAGGGCACCATCGCCGGCACCCAGGTCCGGCTGTTACTTTCTATCGAGCCAATTTTGATTGGTTGGTAGAGAAGAGACCGGGCCGCCTCCCTGGCTGTGGGCCAGCGTGTCTTGGGAATTGTGTGACGAATAGGCTTGGAAAACTTCCACATATTGATGGCCTAACTCTAGCACGTAGGATTCGCGTCGAGCAGTGAATTGGGGCGTTGCGGCTTGCTGTCCGCACAGTCCGCAAAGCCTTTGGCTTTCCGTAACTGTTCTCATCGTTAGCGAAGACGCTGCGCTGCGACTAGAAGAGGGCTAGCCTCGAAATTACGGAAACGAGACGGAAAGGCGAAGCCTTTCCGCACTGGTGGCGGCGGCAAAGCCGCAATACCGTTTTTGCTCATGATCGTTTGGGCTGAGGCTCATACGAGCATTGTGGTAAATTAATATGCGCACCAGAAGGATGAGGGAGAACCCTGTTGACCGACGAGTTGCTCAAATGGCGTAGCGAGTTTCCGATCCTGGACAAGTCTGTCTATTTGATCTCGCATAGTCTTGGTGCCATGCCAAAGCAAACTTATCAGCGGCTCCAGGACTTTGCTGAAACCTGGGCCACGCGCGGCGTTCGTGCGTGGGCGGAAGGTTGGTGGGACATGCCGGTCACCACCGGCAATGAGGTGGCGAGCATCATTGGCGCCGAGCGAGGCAGTGTCGTCATGCATCAGAACGTCTCGATTTGCCAATCGCTGATTCTTTCCTGCTTTGAACCAACACCTCCAAGAAACAAGATCGTCTACTCGGAACTAAACTTTCCTTCGGTGATGTACGTGTATGAGGCTCACGCTCGCAATGACCAACTGAGAATCCACACGGTTGCGTCAGATGACGGCATGACAGTGCCACTCGAGCGTTTTCTCGAGGCTATTGACGAGGAGACGTTGCTGGTTCCCTTCTCGCACGTACTCTTCAAGAGTGGCTTTCTCCAGGATGCCCAAGCGATAACCGAGCGCGCTCATGAGGTTGGCGCCCTGGTAGTGTTGGATTCTTATCAATCAGCCGGCACAGTTCCCTTCAGCGTCAAGGACCTCAACGTCGATTTCGCAACGGGCGGCTCGGTAAAGTGGCTCTGCGGCGGACCGGGCGCCGGCTATCTTTATGTACGTCCGGATCTTCAGCAACAGCTGCAGCCGAAGACTACAGGCTGGATGGCCCACGAGCAACCGTTTGCCTTCGACACTGAACTTCGTTACGCGCCAAACGTGGCCCGTTTTCTCCATGGCTCACCGGCGATACCGGCGCTTTATGCCGCTCAGTCAGGGTTTCAAATCATTAATGAAATCGGCGTCGAGAAGATTCGCGAAAAAAGTGTAAGGCAAACTACTCGTTTGATTGCGCTCGCGGAGGAAGCAGGGTTCAGAGTGACAAGCCCGAAGAGCTCTGCTGATCGAGGGGGCACGATCACCGTTGCCCACGAAGACGCTGGAGCCATTACAAAGGAGCTGATTCGTCGAGAGTTCATCGTCGATTACCGTCCCGGCGCCGGCGTGCGTATCTCGCCTCATTTTTATACGAAGGACGAAGAGCTGGAACTCGTCATTAACGAAATGAAAACAATCCGAGACACCCGCGCCTACACGGAACACGAAGCTGCGGGAGCAGCATTTTGATTAGAGCGAGCTTAGATCTTTGAACTTTGATCTTTGCGTGGCTTCCAAGGTGAGTGGTTCTTGCAAAGTTCACAGTTCAAAGTTTTAAGGCTCTAAGTTCAACATTTGAAGTTCAAAGAACGAAGATCAATGAGTAACGATTACGGCAGCAACGCACCACTCTCATATAACAAATACTTGCGTGTGGCCGACTTGATTGGTTTACAGAACTGTCTGTCTGATCCGCAACATCATGATGAGCTTCTTTTTATTACGATTCACCAGTCTTATGAGCTTTGGTTCAAACAGATCCTCCACGAAATCGATGCGACGATCGGACTCATGAACGATGATCGGCTCGCTGCTGCCACGCGCGCTTTGCGACGCGTGGTGGAAATAGAAAAACTGCTGATTACCCAAATTCACATCCTTGAAACCATGACGCCTATCAACTTCCTCGCATTTCGGGATCAACTAAATCCGGCCAGCGGGTTTCAATCGATGCAATTCCGTGAGATTGAGTTTGTCTCAGGGCAGAAGGATCCAAGCCTGTTGAATGAATTCAGGGACGATGAGTTTGCCTACGGGCGTTTGCGAAAACGTTTCGAGTCTGCGTCATTGGGTGATACGTTCTTTGCAGCTTTGCGCCATCGCGGTCTGGAGGCACCCGCCAGTGAGCAGTCTTTGGATCAGGGAGCGCGCACGAAGAATTATGCAAAACGCGCGCAGGCTGTATTGGAGATCCTCACTCATTTCGAGGAACGCTTCGAAGAGTTTCAGCTCGCCGAAGCTTTGTTGGAGCATGATGAATACTTTTCGTTGTGGCGTTCGCATCACATCAAGATGGTTGAACGCATGGTAGGTGCCAAGCGCGGTACCGGAGGGTCAGAAGGTGTTGGCTATCTGCGAACCACGCTCGACAAGAAGTTTTTCCCTGAGCTCTGGGAGGCTCGTACATATCTGGATGTCAAACATGGCGAAGGTGGCTGTCCCTTTGCGAAAGAATGAACTCTGTTCCTAATTCAGCGGCTAGCTCAAACGTCTCCATCTACTATGGCAAATGAACGACGGCACAACCCTCGAGTCAAAGTTGATCTTCCGGCGCGCTGGGAAGGTGTCTTGACGCAGCAGGAAGCTAGTATCACAGATCTGAGTAAGAAGGGCTGTTTTGTACTGACCGGAGGCAAGGTCGAACCGAAGGAACTGATTCGCCTGGAAATCAAACTGCCCGATCAGGAACCGATCTGTTTTTGGGCCGAAGTTGTTGATGCTGCATTCGAGATAGGATTCGCGGTAAGGTTTACTTCCATGGATGAGCCTGACCAGACTCGGTTACACCAGTTCATTGAACAATGCCTTGAAAGTGGATAGCGCAGGTTCCTTATGACGACCAATCTGGGTCACTACCGTGTACGGTAGCCGGCGGGGTTGTCCAATGTTCTTGACTCACCTGTTACTGCGGGTCGTACTAACAGCAAGGTAGACACTCGGGACTTTGCACAAGGTGTCGACATTTTCCGAGCCGACTCTCAACGAGCGATACTGAGTCCCGCTTTCATCACAGCACGACTTTTTGTGCAAAGCTGACGCTTCGACTCGTCAACTAGAGACTGCTGCTTTGAATATGACCGTTGGGTTTCCTGAAAAATTCAACATGGCGGATTACTTCCTCTACCACAATCTGGAGAAAGGCCGCGAAAACAAAATATGTCTCCACTTTGAGGAGCAGTCCTTTACCTACGGCAAGGCTGCCCGCATGTCGAATCGATCTGGAAACGCGCTACGAGAACTTGGTGTCGACGTCGAAGATCGAGTGTTACTTGTCTTGCCGGATTGTCCGGAGTTTGTCTGGAGCTGGTTTGGCGCGGCGCGGATCGGGGCGGTCATCACGATGGTTAATCCGTTGTTACCGGCCACGGATTACAAATATTATCTCGACTACACGCGCGCGCGGGTTGCTGTTATTCCAGAATCGTTATCGAAAACTTTTGCTGAAGCAGCCACAGGTGCCCGCTATCTGAGAGCGGTGCTGGTGGTTGAGGACAAGGCGCTTGGTTACCGTTTAGAGCAGAGCGTTGCCCCGCCGCCTCTGGTCCGGCCGAAGAAGTCATTTTCATTTGACGAGATCGTTCGCGCACAGTCTGATGAGTGTGTCCGTGCTGACACTCATCGAGACGACATCGCCATTTGGTTATTTACTTCCGGCTCGACAGGTCATCCAAAGGGCGCTGTGCATCTGCAACACGATCTGCCTTTTAACACCGAAGTTTTCGCGAAACACACGATCGGTGTGAATGAAAATGATTTGACCGTTTCTGTGCCCAAGCTCTTTTTTGGTTATGCAACCGGAACGAACCTGCTTTTCCCTTTTGCTGTTGGAGGTGCTACAGCTCTGTTTACAGAACGTGCGACTCCCGAGAAACTTTTTGAAGTAATCGAGCGTTATCGTCCCACGATTCTTACAACAGTGCCAACTATGATCAATTCGATGCTCAATGCGGAACAGTCCAACAGCCGTGATTTATCAAGTTTAAGATTTTGTTATTCAGCCGGCGAAGCATTGCCGATAGAACTTTATGAGCGTTGGAAGAAGACTTTTGGAGTGCCGATTTTCGACGGCATTGGCTCGGCAGAGATGTTTCATATCTACATCACGAACCGGCCTGGAGATGTGAAGCCGGGTAGCCTCGGCAAGGTTGTCAAAGGCTATGAAGCGAAGGTCGTAGATGCCGAAGGCAAA
This sequence comes from Acidobacteriota bacterium, assembly GCA_030947265.1. Classification (GTDB taxonomy): domain Bacteria; phylum Acidobacteriota; class Blastocatellia; order Pyrinomonadales; family Pyrinomonadaceae; genus PSRF01. Next base: position 3,013 of record JALYXE010000061.1, on the reverse strand, counting down.
GACATTTCAACCGGCCAGATGGGCACGCTAAAGATCAAGGGAGATTCTGCGGCGCTTTGTTACTGGAATGCGCACGAAGAATCAAAAGAGACTTTTGCGGGTGACTGGTGCACGACCGGCGACCAGTTTCACGTGGATGCCGAAGGTTATTATTGGTATCACGGCCGCACTGATGACATGTTGAAGGTCTCAGGCATCTTTGTTGCCCCCGGCGAAATTGAAAATTGTCTCTTGCAGCACGAAGCCGTCCTTGAATGCGCGGTCATTGGCGCCGATACAGGTGACGGACTTGTAAAACCCAAAGCCTTTGTTGTTGTTCGGGAAACTGTTACGGCAGACGAAGAACTTGCGGAGAAGATTAAGCAGTTTGTGAAGTCTCGGCTCGCGCTCTACAAGTATCCGCGCTGGATCGAGTTTGTCTCTTCACTTCCAAAAAACGATCGCGGCAAAATCGATCGGAAGAAGCTGAGGCAGGGATAGCCCGTTCGGGTGCACAGCTACCCGCGGCGCTCGAGATTGTAATCACGCAGGCGGCGGTAGAGAGTTGAAGGAGAGATGCCGAGTATCTCGGCGGTCTTGCCTCGATGCCAACCGGTTTGCTCAAGGGCGGAAAGTATTTGTTGGCGCTCAGCGTCGCGCAGAGAGCCTGTGGCGGGGCCTGCACTTAGAGGAAACTCTGCCGGTGCGCCAGGTTGTGAGGGACTGGCGGCAATCGGTATTGCTGCTGCTGGCCGCACCACCTCGGGCGGTAATTCGCTGATGGTAATGCGGCCATTGTTGGCCAGAATCACAGCACGCTCCAAACAATTCTTTAGCTGCCGTACATTGCCGGGCCAACTGTACGAGCGCAATGCCTCGAGAGCTTGCGGTTCAAGCTCTGGCGGGGTCGTCCCGCCAACGTCATTCAGGAGATGGCGTGCCAGCGGTTCGATGTCGTCAGGTCTTTCGCGCAATGGGGCGAGATCGATCTGAAAACCGTTTACCCGATAGAGCAAATCAGAACGAAAAGATCCATCAGCCACTACTGAATCGAGGTTGCGATTAGTGGCCGCTACAATGCGCACGTTTACCTCTACTTTGCGCACACCACCCACGCGGAAAAATGTTCTCGTCTCAATGGCGCGCAAGAGTTTTGCCTGAAGTTGCGCGGGCAGCTCCGTAACTTCGTCGAGGAAAAGCGTGCCGCCGTCGGCGAGTTCGATAAGTCCTAACTTGCGTCCCTTCGCGCCTGAAAACGCCCCTGCCTCGTAGCCGAAGAGTTCTGATTCGAGTAAGGACTCCTGGAACGCAGCGCAGTTGATGTCGATGAAAGACCCTTCAGCGCGATTTGATAGACGATGGATAGCATGTGCGATGAGTTCTTTTCCCGTTCCCGACTCGCCTGTTATCAGTACTGAAGCCTCAGAAGGAGCAACCCGTTCCACAAGCCTGACGGCCTCTTTCATCGCATCTGAAATGGAGATGATCTCAGGCAAACCTGACTGCCGCGCCAGTTGTTCGCGCAGCCGGAGATTGTCTACGCGCAAGCGACGTTTCTCTGCAGCCTGTTTGACCCGTACGTCGAGTTCCGTGATTCGATAAGGTTTGGTGAGGTAATCGTAGGCGCCCAGCTTCATGGCTTCGACGGCAGTTTCTACCGTCGCCTGCCCTGTTAGCATAATCACTTCCGGTGGATTTGGTCGTTCATGAACGCGGCGCAGCACCTCCATACCATCGATTCGCGGCATGTTAATGTCGCAAAGCAGCACATCGACATTGCTTTCTTCAAGCTTGCGCAGCGCAGCTTCGCCATCCGGCGCGGCCTGCACACGATAACCCAGCCGCTCCAGTTCCTTCTGCAATACCATCCGAAGATTTGCCTCATCTTCGGCGATCAGAATTCGCGGTGCTTTTTGCTCGTTCAAACCTGCGGTTCTCCGTCTGGGTTTATCGCCGGGAGTGAAATCGTGAAGGTGGTGCCCACGCCAACTGTGGATTGCACGTCAAGGCTACCTCCGTGCTCTGTTAAGATACCATAACAAACTGCCAGACCGAGACCTGTGCCCTCGCCCACTTCTTTAGTAGTGAAAAATGGTTCGAAGATTTTAGGAAGATTTTCCCCCGGGATCCCCACGCCCGTATCGCTGACTTCTACAAGTACACTCTTTCTACTGCCCCAGGTGGCGATTTTTACCACCCCTCCTTGAGGCATAGCGTCTATTGCATTAGTGGCCAAGGCAATTATGGCTTGTTGCAACTGCCCAGCCTCGCCGGAAACAAGTGGCAAATTCTCAGGGGTTTCGATCTGAAAATCTATGCCCTGGCCGCGCTGCTGATGCGACAGCAAACGCGCGGCGGAAGAGATGACGTCTCCCAGGCTAATGGGAGCGTGTGGAGTCGCTCGCGCGCGACTGAAATCCAGCAAACCGTTGGTAATTGTCTTACAACGAAAGGCTTCGCTGCGGATCAGCCCTAGATACTCACGAAGGTCATTGAGCGCCTCCGAATCCTTAAATGCGTCTTCGTTGACTCTTGATTCCAGAGCTTCGGCGCATGCTGAAATGGTAGCAAGCGGATTGTTAATTTCATGAACCACACCTGCCGCAAGGCGGCCGATTGCCGCAAGCTTTTCTGCACGAGCGACTGCGCGGTTTGCTTCAATGTGATGGGTAATATCTTCGCCGACCGTAATTACATGAGAGACTTTACCGCTGCGATCAATCCACATCGGAATCTTGCTTATTAGCCAATGCTTCAATTCGCCATTGGCGAGCGCGGTCTCGTGTTCAATACGTTCGATCTTGCCCCTTTCAAACACGCGGGCGAATTCACCCTCAAGTAGTTCCCGTTTTTGGCGAGTCAACACGCTGAAAATATTTTTCCCCAACACGGAACCACGGGGGATGCCAAGCTCTCCTAACTCGCGATTGCGGTTCCAGGCCACAATGTTGTAGCTGCGATCGATTGCATATAGCGAAAGCGGAAGACTGTCGATAATGGCCTCAATAAAGCGCCGCTGGGCTTCGACTTCCTC
>JALYXE010000051.1 GCA_030947265.1 Acidobacteriota bacterium | reverse complement strand
ACGCCGAGTTTGCAATCTTCGACGGTGAACAGGTGGCGCTCCTTTGCAGGCTCGAAGTAGCGCGGGTCGTCAAAAACGTCGTATTCCGGCAAGAGAGTTTTGTCGGCAAATCCAATGAGCTTCTGGTCGCGAATTATCGCGGCCGAGTTAAATAGCCTGCGACCTGTGGTCAGATCGTTGGGCCTGACCGTGCCCACGATTGCGGTGACTCCCGCAGTCGCGGCGACGATTTTTTCCATTGGTTGCAGGGCGCAACGCGCCACGTCGCGGTCGAGAAACCAGTCGAGGGAAGTGTAGCCCTGTATGCTGGTCTCGGGCAGCACGACGATATCCGAACCGTCCTCCCTGGCTCGGTCAATGGCGCGGATGATGCCTGAGGTGTTGCCTTCGTAATCGCCGTTGGTGGTATTTATCTGCCCGACTGTGACACGCACAGCACTTATGTTAACACTGATCCATTTGGCACAGACTGCTGGCGGGTGCGCTTAGATAAGATTCCGGATTGACAGGAGTCAAACAGAGGCATACGCTAATCGCAAACTCGCACTTGTTGATATTGTAACAAGAGTCTCACTCCTCAAAAGAGTCCCACTCCTGTTAATGACACTTCGACGCGCTGTGGACTAAGTTGAGCCAGCAGTCGTCACGACTCGCCTTTTCCGCAAAGCGACATGGCTTTTCAGATAAGGAGTGTCCCTCATGCAAAGCTCACAAAACAACAAAGTCAGTGACAATCGCAGTAGGCGAAACCAACCCTCAACCACCTTCCCTCTAGCAGCCATGTTTTACATTCGTCGATGGAAAGTAGGTTCGAGGCTTTCATCTGCGAGACTTGTCGGTATCTCCATGCTGCTAGCCATTGCAGCCAGCCTTCCTTTCGCGCTTCAATCAGGCCTTGCCCGAAAGCCGATGGCCTCTGATATTGGTCCGCGCGCAATCTGGTTTCCTTACTACTCGACGGAGGGGGAATTGGAATTCCACCTTGACGCTCAACAACGCGACGCATGAGTTTCTGACAGCCTCGCCCACGCTTTATTCACTTGATGGAGCAGCTTGGCCATTGCCAGACATATCTTTGGCACCCAACCTTAATACCGCACTTCGCTTGAGCGAGTTAATTGCCAAATCGGAAGACAGAGGGCGATTTCACGAGGGGAGCATTGTAGTAAGCTTTAATGGCGAACCGATGAGTCTCGGCGCCCAGTTGACGGTCTCTGATGTTCAGCACGGGCTTTCGTTCGATATGGGGCCGCCGAAGCCTTTCAAGTCGTCAACCCTGGAGGGCCTATGGTGGTCGATCGACCGCAAAACAAAAGGTCAGGTCGTGCTTTGCAATACGACAAATCAAGGCTTAGGCATCCAAATTAATCTCGAATGGCAAGGCCATGTGATTCCCGCACGCGTGCTCTCTCTGTCAGCTCATCAGACCATTGTGCTGGAGATTGAAGATCTCTTGAAGCAACTCGATATTAAAGCGAAAGGTATCGAGAGCGGGGGAATCTCAATTTCTCATAGCGGTGCCCCGGGTGCACTGATTGCTCACGGGGTCGTCCAAAACAAGGAAGCCCACTTTGCTTCAAATCTACGTTTTATTGATCCAGCAGCGCAAAATGGTTCCGTGCTGAATGGTACAGGTCTGATGGTTGCGCACCCGGCTGCAGGGGCAGTTTTCCCGAATACTTTTTTCTTCACACCGCATCTGGCTCTAAAAAATGCCTCACCATCAATACAAACTGCGACGGTTACTGTTCAATATACGACAGGCGGAGAATTTCATTTTCAGACTCTTCCTGTCATCAATCTTGCGCCTCATGAAGTGCGCATGGTTGATTTCTCAGCTTTGCTCAGCTCGCTAAAAGATGCTTCCGTTGATGACGCTGGAGTAAAGATTGAATCTTCAAGCGCGCCAGGATCGCTCATTGCCCAAATGACCAGTATCGATCAAGAAGGAGCGATGTGCATTGATGTTCCACTCGCGGCCTTTCCGCCCGGTTCTATAGGAACGGGCGCTCACCCATTTCACCTGGACGGAGATTCTCAGGCCGTATTGCACTTGAAGAACCTGGATACGCAGCCGACTACTGCCATCATTCAAGTTCTTTATGATAACGGAGAATTTTCGCCGGAATTGGTGAAGCTTGGATCAGAGGAATCGGTTGCCATCAATTTGCGCCACCTGCGTGATTCACAGGGCCGAGATGTGCATGGCCATCGACTTCCGAGCACTCTCACACAAGGTCAGGTCCAATGGTTTCAGCATGGGAAGCAAAGCGTGATCGGAAGGATGGTGATGTCCAGCGTTTCCCTTGGTGTCTCAGCAAACTTTTCATGCGGGGGCGTCTGCT
>JALYXE010000025.1 GCA_030947265.1 Acidobacteriota bacterium | reverse complement strand
CTGCAGCGCATCGCAGAAGAGAATAAGCCGAAACTGATCGTCTGCGGCGCCTCAGCTTATCCGCGCATTATCGATTTCAAACGCATCGGCGAGATTTCAAAAAGCGTAGGGGCGCGGATGTTTGCAGACATTGCGCATATTGCTGGTCCAATTGCTGCCAATCTTCACCCTTCGCCCGTGCCCCACGCCGATTACGTAACCACAACAACGCATAAGACCCTTCGTGGCCCACGCGGTGGATTGATACTTTGCAAGGAAGAGCACGCGAAAGAAATCGATCGAAAGGTGTTTCCCGGCGTACAAGGCGGTCCACTCGTGCACATCATCGCCGCAAAGGCGGTAGCATTTGGTGAAGCGCTCAGGGATGACTTCAAGGAATATCAGCTACAAATTTTGAAAAACGCGAAGGCCCTCGCGAGCGAATTACAAGAACAGGGGTTGCGACTGGTTTCCGGAGGCACGGACAATCACCTCATGCTGGTTGACGTCTGGATGGACGGCAAAGGCATAACCGGCAAAGACGCCGAGAAGGCGCTTGAGGCCGCGAATATTACCGTGAACAAGAACACAATTCCTTTTGATCAGAATAAGCCTTTCGTCGCCTCAGGTTTGCGCATCGGTACGCCGGCTGTGACGACACGAGGGATGAAAGAAGCGGAGATGCAGGAGATAGGACGCTTAATTGCCGAGATTATTCACTCGCCTGCGTCCGAAGAAGTGCGTCGCAAAGTGCAGCAGGATGTTGCCGACCTAAGCGGTCGATTCCCTCTGTATTCGAAACGATTGAAGCGCCCTCAGCCTGAGGCGATGGGTGCCTGACCGAACACGGTTGGCGTTCTTCGCGCACCAAATTCCCGTTTTCGTTCTTAGCAGCTGTTCACTACCGAACAATGGAAACAATCTTCGGCCCTGAGGGCCTAATCGCTCGGGCACATCCTGAATACGAACACCGTCCCGGCCAAATTGATATGGCCCGGGCGGTGATGCGCGCTTTTGAAAAACGCAGGCATTTGATCGTTGAAGCTGGCACTGGCACCGGCAAGACGTTGGCATATTTAGTGCCCGCCGTCGCTGCCGCACTCGGCGGTCGTGGCCGCGTCATCATCTCTACGGGCACTAAGAACCTCCAGGAACAGTTGATGGAGAAAGATATTCCATTCCTCCAGAGCGTGCTGCCAAAAAACTTCAAAGCAGCTTACATGAAGGGGCGAAACAACTACCTCTGTCTTCACCGGTTGGGACGAGCAGAAAGTTCTCCCGTGCTTGATGGCCTTGATGAAGTGGATTACTTCGACGAAGTAATCCACTGGTCGAAGTCGTCGACAACGGGTGATCGTGCGGAACTGTCAAACCTGCCTGACCCTCTTTCGTTCTGGCGCCACATAGATGCGCGCTCAGAAACTTGCCTGGGCCAGAAATGTACCGACTTCGATGCGTGTTTCATCACCCGCATGCGTGATTGCGCGCAGGATGCCGACATTGTAGTTGTCAATCACCACTTGTTTTTTGCGGACCTGGCATTGCGGAACAGCATGTATGGGAGTGTGTTGCCGGACTATTCGGCGGTAATCCTTGATGAAGCCCACCTGATCGAAGATGTCGCTTCCGAGTATTTCGGCGCGCAGGTATCGACGTACCAGCTCGATGATCTAATACGTGACGTTGGTGCCGTTCCTTACGAAGAAGCGGCCGCGGATCGCGAGATAACTAAAACGTCAGCTCGCGTAATGCGTTTTGCTGATGATTTTTGGATGGGGTTCCGCGAAGGCCGTGGCGAAGAAGGTCGCTATCCAATAGTTCCCGGCAGTTTCGCGCGGAAGAACCAGGATGGAGAAATTCAACCTACGCCACTCGGCGATCGCTACATAGCCCTTGACGGGGCATTGGGCAGATTGGAAACAACCCTTGACGCGCTCAAAGACAAGCCGCCTGAAGTTGAGAACCTGGTACGGCGAATCAGACAAACAAAATTCGATTTACAGTTCATCGTTACCGGTCAGGACAAGAAGTTTGTTTATTGGACAGAACGACGTGGCCGAGGAATTTTTCTTCGTGCATCACCGATTGATGTTTCCGGATTACTGGAAGACAAACTCTTCAATAAAGTCGATACGGTTGTGTTGACTTCAGCAACGCTTTCAAGCGCCGGCAACTTTTCGTTTATCCGCGAGCGTCTGGGACTGGATTCGGCGGACGATTTGATTGCTGAATCAACCTTCGATTATCAAACTCAGGCGCTTTTGTATCTGCCGCAAACGATGCCAGATCCGCGTTCTTCTGAGTGGGGCAAAGCCGCTGCCGCCGAAGTGATCAAGATCGTAAATGCCACTGAAGGGCGTGCCTTTGTTCTCTCAACGAGTTTGACAGGCATGCAATCGCTGCATGACCTTGCAATGCCCGAGCTCGATTATCCCTGCCTCTTGCAAGGCAGCGCGTCGAAGGGACGGCTACTCGAAAGGTTTCGGCAAACGCCGAATGCGGTATTGTTTGCTACCTCCAGTTTCTGGCAGGGAGTTGACGTACGAGGTGAGCAATTGTCTTGCGTCATTATCGACAAGCTGCCGTTCGCCGTGCCCACGGATCCCATAGTTGCCGCGCGCCAGCGCTACATTGAAGACGAAGGAGGCTCGAGTTTCTTCGAATACAGCGTGCCTCAGGCAATCATCAGTTTGAAGCAGGGTCTTGGACGTCTAATACGCAGCACTACGGATCGCGGCATCCTGGCCGTTCTCGATCCTCGATTGCGAACGAAGACCTATGGTCGATTGTTTTTGCGCAGTTTGCCGGCATGCAGAGTGACTTCCCGAATCGAAGACCTCCGCGAGATGTTTCCCCAGGA
>JALYXE010000018.1 GCA_030947265.1 Acidobacteriota bacterium | reverse complement strand
CTTCGCAACCACTTTCGGCCAAATGCTCGCAAAGATTTCTTACCGCTTCGTGCTCCACTCGCGTCGTAATGATGTGACGCCTGGTCGGGTTCTGCTCTAGAAAGCCCCCAATTGCCCAGTTGTCCGACTCTGATCCACACGAAGTGAAAACAATCTCGCTCGGGTCTGATGCTCCGATCAATTCCGCTACCTGCTCGCGAGCGTGCTCTACCGCAGCATTTATGTGCCGGCCCATTGAATGCGCCGAAGAAGGATTGCCATAAACCTCGGTCAGGTAAGGCCTCATCGCCTCAAAAACTTCAGGCGCAACACGCGTGGTTGCATTGTTATCGAGATAGATCATTTGTCAGTAAGACAGACATTGTTGTCTGTCGGTTGAGTTTTCAGTAGTTTGTCAGTATTTCATTTGGCTTGAAGCCCATCTGTCCCAGCCGGTCTCGGGTTTGCTCCATCATTTCGGGTGAGCCGCAAATGAGCGCGACCGGCGAATGCAAATTTGGCAGCACGTGGTCCAAAAGGGATTGCACGTAACCAGTAGGGCCTGACCAATCATGACCATCCGGCCTTGAAATGACCTGCCGCAACTCTACACCCTGTTCCTCCCAATTCTCCGTCTCATCTCGAAAGCAAAAGTCATCGGGCGTGCGCGCGCCATAAAGCACCACAAACTGACCAAACTCCGCTTTTCGTTTCAGCACGTGACGCAGCGCAGATCGCAAAGGCGCAACACCTGTGCCCATTGCAATGAAGACCAGGTCCTTCCCTTTCTGCTCATCAAGAGCGAAGCCTTGCCCAGTTACGTCGAGCAAATCAATCCTTTGGCCAGGTTGCATGTCGAAGATCAGATTGCTGGTACCCATTTTTTGCTTCACCAGCACTTCAAGTTCCGCATCTCCCGGGTCACTGGCAAACGCGAAGTAAGCCGGTGCCTCGCCCTTCACCGCCAGCACTGCCACCTGCCCCGGCACAAACGTAACGCCGTGTTTCGCGCTTGCGCCCTCAGGCATGAGATCGAATGAACGTACACCTCGCGCCTGATCGCGCACTTTGGTAATGATCAGCCGAGGCAACGCCTTGTGGTCTCCCGGATTCTGCTAAAAATGAAACGCATCTGGCAGTTTAGCAAACAAGGTCTTAGATTCCTCAGGCGAGTGCTACAATGCAGCCAAACAAATCGTCTCCCGCGTCTCAATTAGGTCATACGATTGATTAACTTGAAGAATTAAGAATGAGGCAAACTTCGAGTCTTATACGTGTCGTCGTTGCCGCCGTAGCGGTAAGCTTTTCATTAGGTTGCAACTCTACTGCCCTGGCGCAGTCGGGCCGTCACGTGCGCAAGCCAATGCCTGCTCCCGTCGCAACGGCTGCGCCCGAACCTGCGCCAACCCCCAACAAAGCGGCGGAAAAAGTTAAGGCCCTGTTAACTTTTATCGTGGGCATCGATCGCTATAACGGTTTCTCAAACATTCCTTTGTACTACTACGACAGTGTGTCGCGAGGTTGTGCAGAACGTCTCAAGGACGCGACAGGGGTCAAGGCCGATATTGCACATGGAGAAATGAGCCGCAGCGATGCTATCAATCGGGCCAGGGCTGAGAAGGAGGCGTATGTGGTTTGGCTGCAGCTTAGCTCTCAGAATATTAACAACACGCCCGGTACCGTTAACAATGTGAACGATATCTATCTTGAGTATTCTGTTTACGCGCCAACGACGGCAAAGCGCGTCGCCTGGGGTCACACATATCAAGGTGCGCGCAAAAGAGGAGTCGTGGTTGGACCATCACCGTCAGGCCGCGGCAACAGGGTCTACAGCGAGTATTTGCTTAAGCAAGCCGCTCGCGATGCTGCCGAGAGGATACTTGATGTCATGAAGATTGGAAGTACGCCCGGGATTCCCTGAAGAGTTAGTTGCGCTACTTTTGTTCCGCGTCCTCGTAAAGCTCATCAATCACGTCCCGATACTTCTCATCAATTACGCGACGCTTCACTTTCATTGTGGGGGTCAACTCGCCGCCTTCAATAGTTAACTCCTTTTCAAGCAAGCCAATTTTCTTTACGCGCTCATACTGGGCAAGCTCAGTCGTGAGTCCGGCAATCTGACGTTCGAAGAGATCGATGATGCGCGGATTTTTGCAGAGCTCAGCCCGGGTTTGCGCCTTGATGCCCTTAAGCTGAGCGTAGGATTCCAGCCGTTCCCAGTCAGGCACAATTAAAGCAGCAGGAAACTTTCTGCCATTTCCGATCAGTACCACCTGGTTTACAAAGCTCGAGCCTTTGATCATTTGCTCGATGGGCTGCGGGGCAATGTACTTGCCCCCCGAAGTCTTGAAAAGCTCTTTCTTGCGATCGGTAATGCGCAGGAAACCGTCCTCGTCGATGGTTCCAATATCGCCAGTTTTGAACCAACCGTCGTCGGTGAACACCGCCTGGGTTTCCTCGGGTTTGTTGTAGTAGCCACGCATCACCTGTGGGCCTCGAGTTTCAATCTCACCGTCACTCGCTAGTCGCACGTCAACATTTCTTATCGGCTTTCCCACCGTGCCCACGCGATTGTCGTCTATCGTGCTGGCCGTGATGACTGGAGAGGTTTCAGTCAATCCATAGCCCTGCACAATCGGCATTCCCGCGCCCAGAAAGATGTAGCCCAACTCTTCAGGGAGCGCGGCTCCCCCGGAAATCAACAGGCGAATGCGTCCGCCAAGAGCCTGGCGCATTTTTGAAAAGATAAGTTTGTCCGCCAGCCTGTGCTTGAATGCAAGCCAGGGAGGAATCTTTTGATGGCTAACCGCCAGCTTTGCATGATCCTTGCCAACTGAAACGGCCCAATTGAGAATAGCCAGATTAACTCGGCCTTTTTCGGCGGACTTTTCCTTCACACGCGCGAAAATCTTTTCGAAAATCCGTGGCACTCCGACAAAGATTGTTGGTTTGACTTCGCGCAGATTCGCTCCCATAGCCTCCAACGATTCGCCAAAATAAATCGCCATGCCGTGGTAGAGATACATGTACATGGCCATTCGCTCCAGCACATGCGATAGCGGCAACACGGAAAGGGCGCTGTCATCTTTGGCAAACGATAGATGCCCGGATGAGTCGATTAGATTTGAGACGAGGTTGGAATGCGTGAGCATCACGCCCTTGGGTTCGCCGGTCGTGCCGGACGTATAGATAATTGTTGCCAGGTCCTCAGGCTTGAGCTGGTGGGCAAGATTGTTAATGAGCTCAGGACCCTGTTCTTCCAATGCGTGGCCTCGTTTTTCCAGTTCAGCCAATGAAATTTTCTGGGCTCGCTCGCCATCCTGGCTTGAAGGTTTTTCGAAGAAGACCACATGTTCCACCGCCGGGCACTCTGCGAGTATGTCGCGAATTTCAAGAAACTTTTTTTCATTCTCGAGCATCAGCACGCGCGCGCCGGAATCTTTCAAAATGTAGCGAACCTGCGGCGGCGTCAGTGTTGGGTAGATTGGGACATCGATGGCGGCGGCAAACATGCAGCCCGCATCCGCCAAAGTCCATTCAGGCCTGCTCTCGGAAAGGATGGCCACGCGGTCCCCGCTTCTTACACCCAGCGAATACAGACCGCCGGCGATCGAACGCACGCGTCTCAGCATTTCATCCGCAGAGATTGCAATCCATTGACCGTCACGCTTGAAGTTAAGCGTATCTCTTCTCTGGTAAACGCGCGCGACATACTCGAAGACCTCGACGAGGGTCGCCGACTCATCCGGAGTCAACGGTATGCGTTTGATAGATCCGATGGCGGGGTCTGGGAGATGAATAGTCACATTCACTTCGCAGC
>JALYXE010000013.1 GCA_030947265.1 Acidobacteriota bacterium | reverse complement strand
ACGGCGACGACAACTATAGCAACCTCGTCAAAGACCTGACTGTTGCCGAAGCACGAGCAGGTCAGAGAGGAGAGGTTACGCCTGCGTTGGCGCATCAGAACCTCGTGGAACGCCGTCGGCGGGCCGTCGTCGAGGTGCAGCGAGCGGTACAGCAGGCAGACGCCGCGTTTTACTCGATTAATCCCGGCGGACCTTCGATACACCTGAATCAAATCAGCACGCGAGCCCAGAACGCAATGGAATCCATCGCACAATCTACCGGTGGTACGGCCTTCCTGCCGGATTCAGAGAAGGATTTGGAAACAGTCTTTGGAGAGATTGCTGCCGAGCTCCGCGGCCAATACCTTTTGCAATATTACTCAAACTCGCAATTGCCAGGCGCACAATTTCGTCGCATCGCAGTTGCTCTCCCCACACACGGCGAACTTCGCATACGCGCGCGTCAGGGCTACTACCCCAAAATAATTAAGGATGAAGGCGTTAGGCTGAAGTAAAGCCGATTTTCCATTTATGATTTCTCAATTATCACCATTCGTCATTTCCGATAGCCTATGCTCGATGTCCCAAATGACAAATGAGAAATGTTAAATCTTATATGGAAAATCACCCTCCCTTGCTCCTGATGAAAAGAAGCGCTCCCTTTAAGACGTTCCTCCTTCCTCCTTGCTATCGCATCTCCAGCAGCGTATCGGTTAGTTGATTGACAACGTCCAGCAGCCGCCGGCCTGCTTTATCAAACTGATTCGAGGCGGCCAGATCCTCTGCGTCTGCCGCACCCGCCGCCACTCCCGCAAGTTTTGCGTAATAGCGTTCTAACTCCGGAGTCGTGCGAAAATCGAGCTCCAGCTTGTCCAGACCCTCTCTTACGGTTTGAATACTGGTTCGGGCCGTCTCCTTGTTTCTTTTCGCTTGATCGAGAATCGCCGACGAGGCTTCGTTATTTCCCGCGGCGTAATCCACTGATTCAAGTCCTTTGGCAACTCCGCCCAGCACATAAATAAATCGCGTTAAGTTCTTAATCTGGTCGGCAACGCGAGTTGCTCCTTGATGCTGAATTTCCGAGGTTTTGGGCTTGGCGCCTGAACGGCTGGATTTTGTTGTTGTTCGTTTTCTGGTCTGAGAAAAGCTGGTAACTGGAAGGATGATAGCTATAGCTACCAATGTCGCCATAAATAGAGCAGTGATTCGTTGCACTATGATTCTCCTGTCGCTTACATTCCTGGGAAGCTTTCAGCCCATATTATAACCGCAGAGGACGCGAAGGAAACCGCGCGAAGTAGTGGATCTCCATCATGAAAGTTGACGCGAAGAAGCGGGGGCAAGCCCACCTTCCTTACCCTGAGCTGCTGTTACATTTACAACATTTCTCACTTGAGAGTCTTTCAAGCTGAGAACCAGCAGATCAAATTGGAATGTCTCCAGGTCAGGAAGCGGGCTCGCCCCCGCTCTTGGTTATCCATCGCTCCGCGACTTAGCTATTGCGAAGGGCAGCCACGTTCTCTGAGCGTACCCCAACGCCTACTTTGGGTTCTTGGCGGTTGAGGCTGTTAGAATAGCGCGAGAATCGTCGAATAGATCTCAACAAATGAGTGCAAGAAAAAAGCTATTAGTCACACGACTGGACCCCGTCGAATACAGCGAGGGGCTGGTATTGCAGAAAGAGACAGAGCGCGCCGTTAAGGAAGGTCATCAGGAAGACACGTTATTTCTTCTGGAACATCCACACACCCTGACCGTCGGGCGTCGCGGCGACAGCGCAGGAATTCTGAGGTCGCCAAAATTGCTAAAAGCTCGGGGCCTGAATGTCTTTGAAACAAATCGAGGCGGAAAAATAACCTATCATGGGCCAGGCCAGATTGTTGGTTACCCAATAATCAATCTTAGTCCTGATCGCGAAGATGTCCATCGTTACGTTCGCGACCTGGAGGAAGTATTAATAAAAACGGTGTCTGATTTTGGGATTAGGGCTTTTCCCATTGAGGGTCTGACCGGGGTTCACACGTCACGAGGAAAGATTGCCGCGATTGGTGTACACATCGCTCGTTGGGTCACCACCCATGGGTTCGCTCTAAATGTGAACACCGACCTCAGTTTTTTTAACTTGATCGTGGCTTGCGATGGTGAGCAGGTAACTTCAATGGAAGACTTGCTTGGCCACGAAGTCGACGTGCGCGAGGTGGAGGATGGCATCATCAAGCACTTTTCCAATGTATTCGACATGTCGGTGTCCGAGTTTTCTCGTACGATGGTTTAACCGGAAATGACCCGGAGTCCGCCCAGAGTTCGCCCACATTTCGCAAGGTGTTGCCTGTTCCATTGAAGCTGGATTCTTTGCGCACATTTGCGTCGACCTTTGAGTCTCCTGGCGGTTCAATAGTTTGACCATGCTGACTTTTGATCTGATTAAACAAGCCGCGAGGCGAATTCGCAGCCGCATCCATCGCACCCCTGTCATCACTTCTCGTTCGTTCAATGAGATGGCCGGCCGGGAAGTCTTTTTCAAATGTGAGAATTTGCAACGTGCTGGCGCCTTCAAGATTCGCGGCGCCACCAACAAAATCCTGTCCTTGAATGAAGAAGAGAAGCGTCGCGGTGTTGCCGCCTTCTCGTCAGGGAATCATGCCCAGGCAGTGGCGTTGGCATCGCGCGAGGCCGGCATCAGTGCCGTTATCGCAATGCCTGATGACGCACCGGCAGCCAAGGTTGCCGCGACAAGGGCTTATGGCGCCAAAATCATTTTCTATGATCGCCACAAACAGGATCGTGAAGGAGTTGCCTTCGAAATTGCTGAACGGGAAAAACGCGTAATGGTTCCTCCTTACGACGACTATTTCATTCTTGCCGGTCAAGGCACTTGCGGCCTGGAATTTCTCGAAGAGGTTCCCGATCTCGATTCTCTTTTGGCGCCATGCAGCGGTGGTGGGCTGTTTGCAGGGGTCAGCACGGCGGCAAAAGCAATCAACCCGCGCATCCGCTGTTTTGCTGTAGAACCTGACACGGCCGACGACACTCGCCAATCGTTTCTCAAGGGCGAGCGCGTGTCGATTCCACCACCACCGACGATCGCCGATGGATTGCGCGTTCAATCGCCGGGCAACTTGACGTTTCCCGTGCTTCAGAAAACCGCCGAAGATGTTTTGACGGTCACCGATGAGGAAATAGTCGAGACGATAAAAATACTTCTCTTCCGGATGAAGTTGTTGGTTGAACCTTCAGGCGCCGCTGCGGCTGCTGCCGTGCTCACCGCAAAATTGCCCCGTGATACCAAACGCGTCGGGGTCATTCTTTCTGGCGGCAATATCGACGCCGGACTCCTCTCCCAACTGCTCGCGGCGAAACCCTTGTAGGAGACCGAGCAGATTTTCCATTTCTCATTTCTCAATTACCATTTTCCATGGAAGAACCTTGCAGCTATGGAGGAAATGACGTTGAAAAAAGGTGGAAAATGAGAAATGAGAAATGGGAAATCTTTTTTGGCTCACCCTAAGAATCCAAACCACCCGTATCTATTGAGCAGTTCACCGATGCCAAAAGACGCAAGATTGGCAGCGATGATCGCAATGAAGTCGCGCCACATGCAAAGCCTTCCAACAAGTTCTTGCTCGCCGAAAGCAAGCCAGAAAAGAAGACATTCCGCAACAGGGGCAAAAGTTTCCGCGACCACCAGATAATGTGTTCTCGTACTGGATGAAAACAGTAGCGGCAAGACAAGCGTGACGATTGGATAGGTACAGGCTGTCAACCACACGCCTGCCCACAGTCGTCGTCTCCAGGAGTGCCGTCTGGACAGTCCCGCCAACAAAACCGGTGTCTCGACCAGAATTGTCAGAAGGTAACCGAGTGGCAGGAAGCGCCAGAGTTCGACAGAGGGCATATGAATCAGGGGCAGACGGCAGGAACAGTGGCCAGGAGCAGTGGCCAGGAGCAGTCGCCAGGAAACACTCTCTATTAAAGACTCTTTGCTTCTTCTGCCGACTGCTCCTGCCCGTCTGCCCGACTGGCTTTTCAGATCATTCTCAACAAGAACGGGGCCTCGGCCAGAACGTGTGCGATGGCCAGAGTGAAGTAAACGTCGCGAGTAGTGGAGTAGTCCATTGAAAAACCAACCCAAAGCAATGCCACCGGGAAAAGTCCGAAGGCAAGCAAGGCACCGACCATCTTCGGAAACCCACGAGGATGGCGGACCAGTGGCACAGCCTTTAAATCCCAGATTCGTCGATACTTGCGAGTGCGCGCATTCCGAGCGGAAATTCTCGGGGCAATCAATGGCAGCGCGATGAGCCATACGCCATAATGCAGCATCTCCAAAAAGACGTGGATGGAAACAAGCAGGTGGCTGGAAATGTTAGGCAGTAACTGTGCGCCGGCATGCTGTGTGATTCGCCAGAAGAGCCCGTTGTCGTCGGCCAGCGCCGGCGTTCGCCCGAGCTGCCAATATATTCCCAGGAGCAATAACGGCAACAAGCATAAACAGCGATGATATGCGCGTAGCCAGTTCGGACGCGTGCGGCGCAGGTGTCTATCCAGGAACCACAAAGCAACCAGAGGATGCAGATAAACAATGGCCAGGCTGAAAAATTCCGGCGCCAGCCAGTTGAGGGAAGTTAGACCAAGAACAACCGGAATGGCCCATGACCAATCACGTCCGGAGGCGTGGTCTCCGGCGGAGTAGCCCCGCTGAGGTGCTGGTTTTTGTTTGCCGCGCAGCCAGACAAGAAGACCAAGCCAAAGCAGCAAGAGCGTGTTCCACAAGGCAAGGATGCTTGACCAGGCTTCATCGGTCCAAAGTCTGAAGTTGTAAAGCAAAGGTAGCGCAAGATACGCGATGGTCAGAAAGCCGATTCCGGAAAAGGCTGTGAGAAAGAAGTTTCGCGATCTGCCAAAGCGCACCGGCATGCGCATCAGGAAGTAGCGTAACTCAAACCAGTTGTGCGGGCCGGCGAAGAGAAACAGCGTGATGACGGAAAACTGTAGCGGCAGCCAGCTCGCCAACAGAGCGGACAGGCAGGCACAGGTGATCAGGATGCTTGTGAAGGCTCTTACGCTGAGCTGACGGCGGGCGAGCGGCGCCGAATCCTGGCGCCACGCACCCAAAGAAATATCGGCAGTACGTTCCACTTCTTATTCCGGTTCTATCAGCGTTCCGCGTTTGTAGGTATGATTAGTCTCAAGCCAGTGCCGTCAGTTGGGTCAGGGACAATTTCAATGTCCACGCTACCGTACGTTGGGTTACCCTTGCTCAGATTCTGCGGCAGTTTGCGCCAGAAATATGAGGACGGTGGGCCAGCGTTAGCGCGGGTAATGATCGCGGCCGCGCCAATCACCGCCGCGCCCATGAGCAACGCCGCAACCGCCTTTTGGCCCCGCGTCTGAACGGAGCGCGCCAACCACACTCCGGCAAACGATAGCGACAGAAACATAAACAGGCCTGCTATTGCCGTGCGCGTTGAGCTACGGCCAATGCTCTGAGCTATTGATTGGTGCTCTGGTGATTCGCTGTCTGGCGTGTTTGCCAGCGCGGCACGCATCTCCCGCAAACTGCTTTGTGAAATCTGCAGATGTCCCTCGGTAGCTTTGCTGTCGGGAATGACGATGAGACTGGTGTGAAGCACGACTCTGGGTTTCTGCGGAGAGGGTGATGGACGGGCGATGTCGCCGTATGCAGGCAAGGCGGTCGCAAGCAGCAAACCAAGAGTGCCGAAAGCGAGAATTTGTTTTATTCGTTTCATTTGTTCCACAGGGGGTTTCATAGGGGTATCGCCTCCAATCATTGGACAAGCCAACGCGGCTTGCCGGTGCGTTCAATATTGCGGCGAAGTATATCGTAAAACTTCCGCCAAGCCGCCGGAGTTTAGAGTGGTCTAGTTTGTACTGGAGCATAATCCGCAGGAGGGGTAAATGTTGCCGCTGGGTACTAATGCAGTTTTGTGCTCGCCCTTAGTGCAACGAGCGGGCCCATGAGATCAGTACCACCTTGCGGGAGCGGGTGGGTGCGTGCATTAATGCTCAATCACCGTCAATTCCTTTCCAGAACCCACCCGCGTGGTGGTACTGATGTTATGAAGCAAGCGCCTCCCGCCGTGAGTGGTAAACTCACGGCTCTCTTTTACAGGAGACTGAAAGGAGGCGCTATGGACACAATATAT
>JALYXE010000002.1 GCA_030947265.1 Acidobacteriota bacterium | reverse complement strand
GTATCAAAGGTCGCGTACGCCGTAATCATCACGATGACGGCGTCGGAATCCATCTTTAAAAACTCTTCCAACGCGCGCAGGCCTCCGATACCCGGCATGGAAACATCGAGCAGGACCACATCGTAAGCGCGACGACCATATGATTCGAGACCCTCTTCGCCAGTCTTGGCCAAGTCCACGCGGTAGCCTTCCGAAGAGAGGAGCGTCTCCAACACTTCGCGCATTATCTCTTCGTCGTCGACGATGAGTACTGAGCCCTTCTTAGCTATTCGTCTTTCCGTTTTGACTGCCAATGATGATTTATCCTCATCCTTAAGAGCCAATTAGTTTAGGGGAGATCAGGACAAAAAAAAAGGCAAGAGCAAAGCGAATTGTCGCGGTGCTCCTGCGTTTTGAATTATCCCTTAATGTTAGTCGCCGACTGGCTGCAAATGCGCGCGAGTGTTCACCGTCGGCAGAGTAATGCGAAATGTTGTTCCCAGCCCTGGAGTACTTTCAACGTTGATGTGGCCGGAATGCTCCTGAACAATACCGTATGAGACGGCGAGGCCGAGGCCCGTGCCGCGCCCCACTCCTTTAGTTGTGTAGAACGGATCATAAATTTTCGCGACGTTTTCGGGCGCGATTCCAATGCCGCTGTCGGATACCTCAACCGTAAGAGAGTGGTCGTCGGACGGAATGGTAGAGATTTTGATTGAACCCCCGGCAGGAATTGAATCGCGCGCATTGAGTAACAGATTTGTAAACACTTGCTGGAGTTTGCCGCTATTACCGAAGACGAGAGGGCAATCGGGGTCGTAATCGCGACGGATCTCAATCTGGTTACCGCGTAACTGTGGTTCAAGTAACTGCAGTGTGTTGTCAAGCACGCGACTGATGTCTATCTCCGAAAACTCGGTGGCGTTGCCGGTACGCGAGAAGTTAAGCAGATTGTTAACAATATTCGTAGCCCGCTCCGCCTGGCGACGTACTTTCAGCAAAAGCGCATGCTTGGGATCGGTTTCGGAAAGCATTCCCAAAAGCATTTGCGTGTAGGACGACACGCCTGTAAGAGGGGTGTTCACTTCGTGGGCCACGCCGGCCGCTAACAAACCAATCGACGAGAGCTTCTCGCGTTGTTGTAATTGTTCTTCAAGGTGAACCCTTGAGGTTACATCTTCAAGCACTACCAGGGCGCCAGTTTGTTCCTGGGAATCCTGTAGGGGCGCTATGGCGATGTTTAGGACGAGTGTGCGACCCGCGAAGGTAGCAGTATGTATCTTGTAGATATTGCGGATCTCTCGCAGACGCCAGCGGTCATTGCCAAGCACCTGGCGAAGCGTATCAGTAAAATCCTCTGAGAAGAGATCCTCGACGCGTTTGCCCACCGCCTCGGCGCGGCTGAAGTCCAGTATTTTTTCCAGTGCCGAATTGAGGCGAGTAACCCTTCCGTCCAGGTCTACCGCCAGGAGTCCCACGTTGATCGACTCGATGATGGATTCGTTAAATTCTTTGAGAAGTTTCAGTTCCGCTGCTCGCTCCTGTTGCTCCTGATACAACAGACTATTTTCTATTGCGACGGCGACATAGCCGGATACTGTAAGCAGAATGTCAACATCTTCCGAGGATAGCAGCGCGCCATCGGCTGAACGGCCCAGTCCGATAACTGCGACCATGCGGCCGCGCACGACACAGGGAACATAATAATGAAGAGCGCGACGGACAAAACCGGTTGTTTCCGGAATCAGGTCGAGATCGTCAGTACGTACCACTCCAGTTTCTGCTGAGCGGATTCGGATCATCTCCCGAAAGTCAGGAGGCACAACCATCGCGGCGGAAAGTCCCGCAGCTCTGGCTACGCGATACCCGGCCGGAATATTCTTGTCCTCGATAAAAATCGCGATGCGGCCAACATTCATCACTTGCTGGAGACGGCTGACGAGCGAATCCAGTAAAGGCTCCAGCGCGGTTGTTGCTGAAAGCGTGCGGCCAAAATCGAGCAAGCTGTTGCGCATGTCGTAGCGCTCACCATAAAACAACCTGTCGATCTGTTCCTGTAGAAAGCTTTTCACCGGCGCCGCTATCATAACGATGGCTGCCATCGCAACTATTGCTACGACTACTCGCAGTGTGATTTCACCTGAAGTAAAGCCACGGTCACCGCCCAGCGCGTAAAGACCCGCCAGGTAAACTACCGACCCTACCATCAAAGCAATTGCCAGCGTCGTGAGAACGTAAACAAAGACGCGACGCACCACCAGTTCAACGTCCATCAGACGATAGCGAATAACCGAATATCCAAACGCCAACGGGATCAGGATGAGAGGCAGAACCGATGCATTGGTCAGCCAGGGGTCGGTCTGTGCGCCTAACAGATAACCGACCGCATAAAGCAGCGTAAAGGGGGCGACTGCCAACACTGAACCCCAAACGACCCATTTCATCTGCTGCCGAATAACGGCGCTCTTGGCCCGAACCCAGGTTCTCACCAGCAACACTGCACTCGCAATTAGCGCCAGGACAAAATGTGCCAGAGTCAGCTTGTAGAAGAGACCAACGAACGACTCTGAAAGGCTCGGGACACGCCGCAAAGCTGGGATGGCAGTGCTGATTACGTTGCGCAGAAATATAAAGGTTTCGAGCGCCAGTAGGATTACGGCGGGTAGGTAAAGCAAGGCTGCTCGCCACCGGTGGCGGCCGAAGAGTTGTTGCTTTACTGGATAAATTGCGCAGAAATGCAGAAAAAGAGGTGCAAATAGAATTAACGCAGCACTATCGAGAAAGGCGATCGCCAGATCCAGATCTCGATACGTGCCAAGCGGCGTATAGAAGTGAAAAACAAAAGCAGCCAGGCAAAGGGAGGCAAAGTGTAGAGCAAAAGGCGCCCGTCCACCTTGTTTGAAAAGAACAAAGAATCCGACGAATAGATAAACCAGCCCAATAAGATTGATGTAAAGATCTCGCGGTGTCCAATTGTGAATCGCATCCAGGTGATCGAGATCGGCGTAGTAAAATCGGCTCTCCTCAGGGTAGGACGGACGTTCTATTAAGTAATGTATGTCACCACCAACGTGCGCCTGGTCCAAATAGATCTGCACATTTTGGTTGTGTGCGACCTCTTCATAGTTCTTATTGTCTAAACTAATGGCGATCAAGCGATCGCCGGGTAGTATTTGGGCACGTGCCCCGGAGGAACCGGGTTCGACCGTTTCAGCAACGATTCCCTGTTTAGAGTCGGTCCATCTCACGCCATCCCAGGGAGGCGTTTCATGCCTTAGTCGCTGGGCAAAGTTAAGAACGCCCGCCGTCACCAGCAGCGCAGTGCCGGCAAGCACCAACCAGGTCCCAGTTGTAAACACCGATCTCTTCACCGGATAGGTCCTTCGAGAACTTTATGCGTCTCCCGATCCCAAGATAAAAATGCAAGGTACGTTCCCAAGGCCTTCTTTAGACCCGATTCCGTCAATTGCTTGCTTTTTGGTTGTCTGGAGATGGGCATCCGTGAGATTCCCACGCAGGAGGCAGTATCTTGCCTGCTCCTACGTGTGCTGTATCGTCTTCCCTGGACGGCCTCCGGCCCCACGCCATCCAAGTTTTTGGACTTTCCCGAGATTTTGGAGACTGGCCAGGTAGTGACCAACAGAAGAGCAAACGCGAAATCCAAAAAATTGGAGAGCCTGGATGGGGCGGTTCCCTGCTCTTTCTGTTCAAAACCTAAGCGAGATTCCACCGCGGACGGACCGGCGACCGGCGCTGAGTTGCGTCAGAATCTCGCCGTTTTCAGTGCTTGCCTGAACGTCCAGCAGATTACGCGCGTCAAGGACGGCTTCGGCGCGAAAAGGCAAACCGAAGCTCGGCAGGTCTTGCGTGACCTGGATGCTTAACGATGGGTCGTAAACACCAAGGCGTCCTGCAAACGGGTCGATAGCAAATACAGTGGCGTTTGGCGAAAAGCGCAACACCGTCTGTACGTTTGTACCGCTGCCGAACCCGGCGCTCAGTTGCAGCGCTGCAGTCTGGAAAAAGCCGTTTTCGAATATTTCCGTGGGTCGCGAAATATCGCTTGATGAGAGTCGCTGTCCCCGCCCAAATGAGTATCCGGCTGAGGCCGTCCACACGCGGCTTAGTCGTCTGGTGTAGACCAGGCGCATGCCTCTGGATGCACCCTGCTGATTTGCGACTTTGATAAAGGCTTCGCCACTCGTGCCCGAGAAGGCGCTCATGGGGGTGCTAAGCAAACCTACACCGCGCCCAATAGTCGAATCGAAGAAAGCGGTCGTCTCAAGGTTGGACTTATTGTCAATGACTCTTTCGACTCCGAATTCCAATCGGTGGCTGCGTTCCATTACCGCGCGGCCATCAACAAAGGCTATTGGTCGCTGGTTAGCTTCCGTGAAGCGGGTCTGACCGTTTTCAAACGTCGCGACGCTCTGAACGCGGCTTTCTTGTCCGCCGGGGGCGTAGTCCACTTTCACACGCGTTCGCGCGTTCGCATCGAATTGAAGTCCAATACGCGGATCAACGGAGCGCGCACCACCGGCGCCAATGAATCGAGAGTAATCAAGACCGAGGACGATCACGACTCCATCGCGAACTATCCATTCATCGATCGCCCGTACGGAGAATTGCCCCACTCTATCGGAGTGATTTCCCCTTACTCCCGCCCGAGCTGGAGCGCCGAGGTCGACGGCTCCCAGACCGACGCCTATGCGATGTCGCTGCCCGGCACGGACGTGAGTGCTGGCTTCGAACCGCTGGGGAGCATTGGGGCCGACACCCATTTGCCCGGCGAAAATCATTTCGCTGCCGTCGTTGGCGGAAGTTGAAACGGCAAAGTTAAGACCCGAGTAGCTGGGATTATAAGAGTTGCTCGCAAAGTATGTTTCAACAACTCCCTGAATCCGGCGTTGCGAATCTTTTTTGGCAGTCTCACTACTATCATCGGCGGCGGCGTCCGTCACGGTGTGGTCGTCGGATGCCGTTTCCGATCCCAGCACGACCTGGATATCGCGGTCTTCACCTTCTTGCGCTTGAAAGATAGAACGGCGAGTTTGTGCAGAACGTAAAATCCACTTCACATCGTCCCGGTCCTTACGGCGTTCAGGTAGAGTCTTACCAGAGCCAATAGGCTCAAGGTTAAAGCGGTAAATAAGTTCCTGCGACGCACGAATCTCTACAGACGAAAAAACAACTTCGTTGAAGCCCTCGGCAATCGCGCGGATGCCATAGCGGCCGGGTGGGATCCGCGTGGTGAAGCGGCCCGCTGCATTGCTGCGCGTTTGCTTGATGACTTTGTTCGCCCCATCTGTCAGCAAAGAAATGAGCGCGCCAGCGACAGGATTGCCTTTGTTATCCTGAACAGCGCCAGTAATTGTCGCCAGGTTTCCTTTGCTTGCATTTACACCAGGAGCCTGGAGATAAACACTGACTGAAAACACTATCAGGAATAGGCCTAGTATTCTCCTCCCTGTTGTTCTTTTCACTAATCTTCTCATTGCCACGGAACCTCCTAGGTCTTCTGCACCGAAGACGTTTGAAGCGATCGACTGTGACTGTAGTTTGTGCAAATAGGGAGAAATCTCCTAAAGGTTTTGCCCTCCTGGGAGCAGCAGGCAGCCTCGCCTAAACCGCAGAAGGCGAACTGGTTCAGGCCGGAGACTTACCGGAACCGTTAGATAGCCCGCATTTTCCGCCAATAATCAAAGCGCTGTCAAGCAACTAGTACATTCTGCGACGACTTTGGCTCCACTTTGCCGCCGGTTTCCGGCGTGCTACGATTCGGGGCTGTACTAATTCTTGCCAGTTCTTGCCAGTTTTGATTTGTGCAACACATGATTGACGAAGTTCGATCTACCAGACTCTCCAACGGCCTCACGATTTTGACCGAGCACATGCCCGGGCTGCGTTCTGTAACCGCCGGAATTTGGGTCCGGCGCGGTTCCCGCCACGAAGCTCCCGAGCTCAATGGCATTTGCCACTTTATTGAGCATTCCGTTTTCAAAGGTACGCAGCGTCGAACCGCACGCGACATCGCCGTTGAATCCGATCGACTCGGGGGAAATCTCGACGCTTTTACAACCCATGAGATGACTGGTTTCGCCGTAAAGGTTGCGGACAGAAGTTTGCCTGAAGCCTTTGATCTACTTGCCGATATCCTCGCCCACCCCCGCTTTGACCAAAATGACTTGGAACGCGAGCAGAAGGTCATACTCGAAGAGATGAAGATGGTTGAAGACACCCCCGACGAGTTACTCGGCGAGCTCTTCAACGCAGCCTATTTCCCCGACCATCCCCTGGGACGGCCAATCGAAGGTACGGAAGAAACCGTTTCTTTATTCAATCACGATACAATTTCGACTTTCCACACGCGCGAATTTTCAACCTCTAACCTGGTTGTAGCAGCAGCAGGCAACCTGGAACATGACCGCCTCGTGGAACTGGTCGAAAGCTCGTTTGGTTCTTCGACAAACGGCGGAGCAACTAGGCCCCAGTCGGTGTCCAACCAACCGCCCGCGCCGGCGGCGCCCATTCTCATTGAACAGAAGAAGGAGCTCGAGCAAGCTCATCTCGTTATCGCAGCCCCCTGGCCGCATGCAAAGAGCGAGGAACGGTATGCCGCCAGCTTGCTGGCATCCGTCATCGGCGGTGGGACTTCCAGCCGGCTGTGGCAAACGGTTCGCGAAGAGCGCGGTCTTGCCTACTCTGTTGGAGCAGGGGGCAGCACATTCTCCGACGTCGGTGTCTTTACAATTTACGCCGGCACATCGCCAGAGCACGTGGACGAAGTAGTTGATTTGGCGCTGGATGAAATGCGGCGCGTTGTGAGCGAAAGCGTTCCCCTGGAGGAGTTGAAGCTGGCAAAAGATCAGGCCTTATCCTCGATATTGCTGGGGCTCGAATCTTCCAGCTCGCGCGCTAGTGCCCTGGCTCGGCAGGAGATCATCCATGGCCGTCGGATTTCTACAGCGGAAGTCATTCAAAAAATCGAGGCTGTCAATCCTGAGGATCTCCAGCAGGTCGCTCGCAAATTCTTCACAAGCAAATCATTGGCACTTGGCGCGCTCGGAAATCTAAATGGCTTTCGCGTCGATCGCACGCGGCTGCAGATCTGAATGATCTCGTTTGGTCCTTGTAACGCAAACTGTTAGTTTGCGCGCTTGGCGATTTGCAACGGGGCCGAGTCTCTACCGAAAGTCCGCAAACTAACAGTTTGCGTTACAACTGAACCCAAAGTTGCCGGTAGCCGTTTCCACTATTAAATGATAAAGTTTTGTTTCTACGCCTTTCTTAGTAGCCAGTTCTTAGTTTCCGTAACATGAAACTTACCGTTCTCGGTAGCGGATCAACGGGCAATGCGGTTTTGATCGTTGCAGGAGAGACTCGTGTTCTCGTTGATGCTGGATTAAGCGCAAAGGAGATTGCGCGCAGACTCGCGTTTGTAGGCGAAGACGTTCAGCGACTCGATGCGGTGCTGGTTACGCATGAACATGGAGACCATGCCGGTGGCCTGCGCGTGCTGCTCCGAGCAGTTGACTGCCCCGTTTACATTTCCGCAAAGACTTGCGACGCGTATGTAAGCGAGCGTTATAAGGTCAGCAACGAAGAGCCGCGGAAACGCGCCAACGCGCTTCGCGACAGGGTCGAGCAGATAGAATCGAGCAAAGACTTCCCTATCGGCGAGATCGATTTTCATCCCTTCACTATTCCGCACGACGCTGTTGATAATTTCGGTTTTACGGCAACTCATCAAGGCGTGAAGATTGCCACGCTGATGGATTTTGGTCACATCACCACGCTTGTCAGCGAGCGTCTACGCGGTTGCGCCGCAATTGTGATTGAATCAAACCACAGCCGGGATATGTTGAAGGCTTGTGATGTTTATCCGTGGGAACTGAAACAGCGAATTCTCTCGCGGCTCGGTCATCTCTCCAATGAAGATGTGGCTGACTGGATTCGCGGCGGCTTTGACGGCGTCGCAAAATTTCTCGTGTTGGCCCATCTTTCGCAACGCGCAAACAACCCCTATCTTGCCAAGATTTCCGCTGAAGTTGCGCTGCAGGAGCGCTATCCGCTTTTTCACACTGACACTGAGATCAGCCTGTCGTTTCCCAACGAGCCAACTCCATGGATCGAGGTGTAGGGAAAGGCTGAAGGAGAAGGCGGAAGGATGAACTCGGCGTCTTTTAACTCTCAACTTGCTTGTTCCTTATGCCGGTTTCAATGCTTTCTAATTGTACTGATTTCCCTTTTCGCGTCTGCCTGTGCGCTAAGCGAGGAGCGCCGCACTATTCCACCAGAAGTTGAATCAACGATTGGTACCATAAGCGAAGAGATTGCGGCAGAGCGTTACGAAAGGATCTATGACGAAGCGTCAGACTTGTGGAGACAAGATGCAACACTTGAACAGTCTGTCTCGAGTTTGAAGACGCTCCGCGCGAAAATGGGCATCGTTGAAAACCGAATGCTGCAGTCGGCAACCGAACAGCAGAACTCGAGCGGGGCGTTAAAAGGGCGAGCCTACATTATTACCTACAGAACAAAATTCCAGAATGGCGAAGGTATGGAGACTTTCACACTGGTTGAACGCGACAATCGCTGGGTGCTGGCACGATATTTTGTCAATTCGACAGGGCTGAAATAGGATCCACAGATTACGCAGATTACAGAAATTGAGAAGTCAGGATCAAATTGAACTCTAATCGGGTTGTGTTCGAAAGGTTAGCTGCGAACGCGCAATTCAAAGGCTTTTCTCTTCCCTGTGGGTAAATCTGCGTAATCTGTGAATGGTGGCTGAAATTTCATGATTGAACGTTATACATTGCCGGAAATGGGCGCGCTCTGGAGCGAACAGAGCAAGTTCCAGAAGTGGCTCGAGGTGGAAATTGCAGTCTGCGAAGTCCACTCGGAGATGGGAACGATTCCGCGTGATGCCCTCGAGCAGATCAAGTCACGCGCTAAATTTTCAGTTGCCCGAATTAATGAGATTGAAAAAACTACCAACCATGATGTAATTGCCTTCACGACTAACCTTTCCGAAAACATTGGCGAAGCCTCGCGCTTCGTTCATTACGGTCTCACTTCTTCCGACGTCGTCGATACTGCTAACGCGCTTCTTTTGCGAGACGCATGCGATCTCCTGCTCAGGAAAATCGAATCGCTTTTGGAACTGCTCAAGCGCCGGGCATTTGAGTTTAAGGACACTCCACAGGTTGGCCGTACACACGGCATCCACGCCGAACCGACCTCGTTCGGATTAACATTCGCACTTTGGTACGACGAGATGCGCCGCAATCGGGATCGCTTGAGGCGGGCCCAGGCTACAGTAGCAGTGGGGAAAATAAGTGGCGCGGTAGGAACATTCGCCCATCTCGATCCGGTCGTCGAGCAGAAGGTATGCGAGCGGCTCGGCCTCAAAGCGGCTGCTGTTTCCACGCAGATTATTCAGCGGGATTGTTACGCGGAGTACTTGAGCACACTGGCCATCGTTGCTTCATCGCTTGATAAGTTTGCGCTGAATATCAGGCACTGGCAACGCACTGAAGTTAACGAAGCTCAGGAACGCTTTGCGACTGGCCAAAAAGGTTCGAGCGCTATGCCTCACAAACGGAATCCAATAATTTCGGAACGCATCTGCGGGATAGCCCGAATTGTCAGAGCCAACAGCTTGGTTGGACTCGAAAACATTGCGCTCTGGCACGAGCGCGACATCTCACACTCTTCGGCGGAACGTGTAGTTTTGCCAGATTCGAGTATAGCTCTGGATTACATGCTTCATAAAACAAGCTCATTAATCGATAGCCTCGTGGTTTATCCGGAGCGCATGCGCCAGAACCTACAGATCACCAGGGGTCTGGTGTTTAGCGGTCAATTGCTGCTCGCGCTGACACAAAAAGGCATCGCGCGCGAAACAGCGTATGAGTGGGTGCAAAGAAATGCTAAGAAGGTTTGGGATGAGAACAAAGACTTTCAAGAGCTGGTGAGAAATGATGCAGACATCAAATCTCGTCTTTCTCCGCAAGAGATTGATGTCGTGTTCACGCTCGACACTTATCTAAGAAATGTCGGCGCGATCTTTAAGAGAGTCTTTGGTGAGAAATAGCTAAACAAACAACTAACGCCGGGCTGTCTTAGCGAAAAGTCAAACCGCAAAGGCCGCCAAGATGACGCAAAGATTCGCAAAGAACGAGTGAGCCCGATTTACGCTAGTTGAAAATCACTTGTTCACGATCTTTTCAGCCATGTTACCGATGACGGGTAGTTTGAACTTTTGGCCCTGGTACGCTTTGACCGCTGCAAAGATCAGGCCCACTAACATAGCCATTGCGATAAGCCAGAACAGCAGCCAAATCAACCAGACAAACAGGCTGACCAATGTGGCAACTCCACCGCCAACCATAGCGCCGCCAATGCCAAAGACTACCGTAAGTATTGTCGCGAGGATCACCAACACTACCATGATTACGGAGTTGGCAATACCGAAGAGAATCGACTGCATCGCGTGGAACCGCACAAACTTATTTTCCTTTTCGAGAAAGAAAAATATCAACCCCACGATCCAGATATACGAGATTGCTGCGGCTATTTTAGGGTCCATGCCGCCCAAGGGAGAGCTGCTCTGAGGGGGATTACCGCGGGGGGTGCCATAATTCTGCTGTCCGGGCGGCGGGTTTTGCATGATTGAGTTTCTCCTGCTTTAGGAAATTGTTGTAGATCGAATACTAACGTCGTGGGCCGAGATATTATGCTATTAGCTACACATGAAGCAATGTTATGTCTTAGTATGAACGGGAAAATTCGGAAGTTGTGCCAAACGAAATGAAAGCGAAAGTTTACGTCAGTCTTAAGCCGGGAGTCCTTGATCCCCAGGGTAAAGCTATACATCACTCTGTAGAGCTACTCGGATTCACCGGGATCGCGGATGTTCGCCAGGGCAAGTACTTCGAGATTGCGCTTCAGGATTCTGCCGACCAGGAACAAGCGCGCGAATCAGTAGCACGCATGGCGCGGGAAGTTCTTTCCAATCCGATTATCGAAGACTATCGCGTGGAGATTGAAGGGTGAAATTTGGAATTATTGTTTTTCCTGGCTCAAACTGCGATCACGATGCCTATCATGTGATCTCAAAGCACGTGGGCCAACCGGTAGACTTCATCTGGCACCGCGACACAAACCTGGACTCTTACGATGCCCTCATTATACCGGGCGGGTTTTCCTATGGCGACTATCTGCGCGCTGGCGCGCTCGCGCGCTTTTCGCCGGTGATGGAATCGGTAAAGAAGTTTGCCGCCACGGGCCGCTTCGTTTTAGGCATCTGCAATGGTTTTCAAATTCTTTGCGAAGCAGGTCTTCTGCCAGGTGCCCTGATTCGTAATTGCCATCTAAACTTTATTTGCGAACACATCTTTGTACGTGTTGAAACTTCAGACACGCCTTTCACCAACGAACTACAATGCCGCTCGGTGCTACAAATTCCGATCGCCCATGCCGAGGGGAATTACGTCTGTGATGATGTGACGCTGGAACAACTTCAGCAAGAAGCGCGGATCGTGTTCCGATACTGCGACCGAGACGGGGACGTCAACGCAGCGGCGAATCCAAACGGCTCGCGAGATAACATTGCGGGTATCTGCAATCGCGAGCGCAACGTGCTGGGCCTGATGCCACATCCTGAACGGGCCTGTGAGGATCTGCTGGGGTCAAGTGACGGACGCGATATCTTTCGTTCACTTGCCGCCACGCTGGCTACGGTGGCCTGATTTGCTACTTTGACAACTACAAATGGAGAACTTAAAAATGAAACACCATCCAGCCTGGCTCGCCGCCGGCCTTTTAGTCTTTGTCGTGCTCGCATGCAGCCTTGGCAAACTCAAAAATACCAACACCGAGACCAACACAAATGCCAACTCCAACACCGAGGCTAAGTCCGGATCCAGCTCGGCCATCAAGGAAATTCACATGGCGAAGGATAATAATGGCGCTCCCGGCGATGAGACGGATTCCTTTGCGCCCAGCGACAGGACCATCCATTGCGTTGCGACCTTGAAAGAGGCAAAGTCGGGAACGCAGATGAAGTTTTCATGGTGGATCGTGGATGCAGACGGTACCCAAAACCAGAAGATTAAAGACATCGACTACACCACGCGAGCTCTTGAAAATGTAGTTCATGGCCATTTGACCTTGCCTCAAGACTGGCCTACCGGGAAATACAAGGTTCAGATTTACATTAATGGCGATCTCGACAAAACGGTTGCTTATTCCGTTCGGTAATGCTGATGCTTGTTTGTTTAGCAACAGTCATTAATCGGTTGACTGGATGAAGCGCGCTCTTCCATTTGTCATCATTGCCGCGGTGCTGGTAGCCGCGTTGCTAACGGTCTGGTATTTGACGCGCTCAACCGGTGCGCCTCCAGCTACCACGCCTGCCGCAAACGCTCCTCCCTTAACCGGGACGTCGCCTTTGGCGAACACAGCGAACACGCCTGAACCCGGTGCCGACCCGCCGCATGCATTAGGTTCGGCCGATGCGCCGGCAACACTCGAAGAGTTTGGCGACTTCGAATGTCCGCCGTGTGGTGTGCTCCACCCAATCCTGAAAACGATGCACGGCGAGTTCGGAACACGCTTGCGAATAATTTTCCGTGAGTTTCCGCTCGTGCCCACTCATGCACATGCATTGGCTGCTGCGCGCGCTGCCGAGGCTGCCGGCTTACAAGGCAAGTTTTGGGAAATGCATGATTTGATTTACGAAAACCAAAGTGCGTGGCACGAGGTTTTTGACGTGCGGCAGATCTTCGAAGGGTATGCGACTAAAATTGGTTTGAATCTTGAGCAATTCAAGCGCGACATTAACAGCCAGATTGTTGAGCAGCGAATTTTCCTGGACGGAAAGCGCGCCCACTCGCTGGGAGTAAAAGGTACACCGACAGTCTTTCTCAATGGACGCGAGGTGCCTTTTGAATCGCTCCCGGCCGACAAGCTTCGGGCTGTCATCAACACGGAACTCGCCGCACATCCCTGAACCGAATTGGAATTTCGTGACCAGCTCAAACGGAATTGACGACCTAGACCGCGCTCAGGAAGGCCGAGGCGCGACAGTGCTTTATGGTTCCGCGGCTTTCGTTTCACTCATCGGTCTCTCAGATTCAATCTATCTCACAGTCGAGCATCTATCCGGTCGCAGTGTTCGTTGTACGATTGTCGCAGGTTGTTCGGAGGTACTTTCCAGCCCATACGCTTCCGTGCGCGGCATCCCTCTCGCGCTTGTCGGAGCGACAGCCTATTTTGTGGTTTTCAGTCTCGCCACGCTCGCGGTTTTTGGTTACAAAGTGGCCGGCCAATTACTCGCAGTTGTCGTGGCAGTAATGTTACTCACCACGCTCTGGCTGCTCTATCTGCAAGCCTTTGTGATCCGCCATTTCTGCCAGTTTTGCCTGCTGTCTGCTCTGGTCACAATCGCACTGACGGTGCTGATTTCATTAACATTGCGCCGTCAGAAGTAAATTCCTACTGGTCGACCCCAGAATAGATCGCAATGAAAAAAGTCTGGCATGATAATAGGGAAAGGAATGCGTAATCGACTTTGCAATCAGGAAACAAGAACCCTATGATGCGCGCATGCAAATTGCCTCGAAGGCGCGCACACAGCGAAATCTGACGATCCGTCACGGAGATGCTCGCGAACTTGATTGGGTTCCAGATGAATCGGTCCATCTAGTCGTTACGTCTCCGCCGTACTGGACACTCAAACGTTATCCCGAGAACAAAAAACAACTCGGCCACGTCGATGATTACGAAAGTTTCCACGACGAGCTAGATAAAGTTTGGAAGCATTGTTTTCGTGTGCTCGTTCCAGGCGGCCGCATCGTTTGCGTGGTTGGTGACGTTTGCCTGTCTCGCCGTAAACACGGCCGTCATGTGGTAATGCCGCTCCATGCTGACATCGTAGTGAGAGCACGTCGTCTCGGGTTTGACAACCTCAATCCGATCATCTGGTACAAGATTTCCAATGCCAGCTATGAGATTGAAAACGGATCATCGTTTCTCGGCAAGCCTTACGAGCCAAACGCTATCATCAAAAACGACATCGAGTTTATCTTGATGCTTCGCAAGCCCGGCGGTTATAGACAGCCCACAATAGAGCAACGCGATTCCTCACGACTGAGCAAAGAGGAATACAACGAATGGTTCCAACAGATTTGGACCGTTCCAGGAGAGTCAACGCGAGAACATCCCGCGCCATTTCCTGAAAAGGTAGCGTATCGACTGGTGAGAATGTTTTCTTTCACCGGCGATACGGTACTAGACCCATTTATGGGAACGGGCACGACATTACTAGCTGCTGCCAGATGCGACCGCAACGCCATCGGAGTTGAGCTTGAAAGGGACTACATCAAGATTGCTCAACGTAGGCTAGACAAGGAATTGGGAGGGCTCTTTAAGTCTGATGAAACCGCCGAAGTTACGCACCAAACCGATCCTCATACTTCGCAACAAGTCGCTTAATGAAGTTGTCATAATGCGATGGGTTTAATATGTCGGGCACGCCTTCGATCAGGGTTGCCGGATTCACACCGTCGTAATTCAACATAATCACCGCCAACGCTTCAGGCAACTCAGGTGGATCGTCGGGAGAGTCTCGCAAAGGAATGCTCTCAAAGATTCTGATCGTGCCCGCCACAACCCTATCCATTTGGACTCTTGGCCGTAGAAGACCCCGCGCAAAAGAATCGGGATTCTCATAAGCTTCGGACGTGTTAATGACCACGGTCGCGCCTGCGATGCAATCCCGGCGATGATTGTGCATATGGTTGCAGTAGGAGATTAGGTCCCCGTAGCGGTTCTTCCGAGCTTTCCCGTGAGCCGCCATAATGCTTTTGTTCTCCACTGATAGCTGAATGCTCAGCGTAGGGTCTTTCTCTCGAATTACTAGGTCTATGTTACGGACTGTGAGTCCGGCTGCCCCAATAGCCACGTCCTTGTTCTTGCCAGGCACTAAGTTGCCTGTGCCGATTAGATTGTCTATTGCCTTGGGTGAGGCGGAGCGCAGGTCGGTAAGTACATAATCCGAGAGCGCGTCGGAATTTTTCCCGGCTCTGGGATTAAAACCAATGTGAGCGTTCATCCATTGGATATATCTCTTAGGGCCATCCATCGCTCCCGGATGCTATCAGAGGCTATCTTTTTCACCAACACGCATTTACAGCACTACCCTTCGCTTCACTCGCTTGCCACGCGTCATCGTAGACTGCTAATCTTTCGCTTCCATATTCTCCCTATATTGTATTGCCCTACGAAGAGGAGTAACAATCCATGAAGAAGGTACATGCTATCTCTCTGATATCAATGCTAGTGCTGGCGACCTCGCTGGCTATTGCCGGAGTCGGAAGCACCCGAAGTAATCCCAATGATGTTCCTGCGCCACCTGCTATTGGCGCAACGATTGTAGATTTCGCGCTTCCTGATACCGACGGGAAGGACCGTTCGCTTAACTCGCTCAAGGGGAAGAATGGTACTGTGCTGATTTTTATAGCCGTGCAATGCCCGATCTCCAACGCCTACAACGAGCGCATGGAAAAGCTCGCGCAGGATTACAAAGCGCGTGGAATCAATGTAGTCGGCATCAACTCGAATGTGACTGAACCAGCAGATACGGTAAAGGCGCACGCCGCGGCTCACAAAATGACATTCGTGATCCTGAAGGACAACGGCAACAAGATTGCCGACGCTCTCGGCGCTACCAGAACGCCTGAGGCGTATTTCCTGGATGCCAACAACAAGCTTTTGTATCACGGGCGCATAGACAATAGCCGCGATTCGTCGCAAGTGAATGCTAATGATTTGCGGGATGCGCTGGAAGCGACCTTGTCCGGAAAACCCGTTACCAAAACTACAGCCAGCGCTTTCGGCTGTTCGATCAAGCGTGCTGATTAGATGTCGCTTGGTTACAGAACAATCCCACTCCGGTTTATAGTCGTCGGCCTTGTCCCGACCCTCTGCGGTTTCTTCCCAGACTTCTCAGCTGCTGCCCAATCTCGGAAGGCGCGCACGACTCGCATTGCTTCGGCTGTGAAGCCTGCAGCACGCCCGGTTAACGGCGAGGAGTTGCAAGCTTTGCTGAGGCGAGACGGCACTCGGCCGCTGCTCGTGAACTATTGGGCCACATGGTGCGATCCCTGCCGAGATGAGTTTCCGGATCTGGTGAAAATCGATAGACAATACCGACCAAGAGGACTCGACTTCATCGCCATTACTCTCGACGATCTAAAGGACATTAATACGGAAGTACCAAAGTTTCTGCGGGAAATGCGGGCTACCATGCCCATCTACTTGTTGAACGTCGCGGACCCGGAACCGGCAATCAATGCGGTGGATCGCGAATGGGGCGGCGCATTGCCGGCGACGTTTCTATACAACGCAAATGGCAAGGTGGTTTACAAACATTTTGGTCGCGTTAACGCGGATGAATTGCGAGCCGCAATCGAGAAATTAGTAAGCAGTCAATAGAGGTCAGAGATCAGAAATCAGAGGTCAGAAATCAGAGGTTATGGTTCAGAGGTCATGGTTCAGAGCTATCTGTACTTATAGAAAGAGGTTCCAACACCCGACCTCTGACCTCTGACTTCTGACTTCTGACTTCTGACTTCTGACCTCTGACCTCTGGACCTCTGACCTCTGATATCTGAACTTATGGAACCCATCACTTCTGAAGTAGTCTCCGCTCACAATCTCACACGCGAAGAGTTTGAACGTATCACATCGCTTATGGGACGCCCGCCCAATCTGGTTGAGCTGGGCATCTTCTCGGTAATGTGGTCGGAGCATTGCTCCTACAAGTCTTCGCGCATCCATTTGCTTCGGCTTCCAACTAC
>JALYXE010000576.1 GCA_030947265.1 Acidobacteriota bacterium | reverse complement strand
CGCCGGCACTACGATGAATGCGGGTGGGTTTTTCTGCGCAACTAGCGTGCTGCTTGGCGACGGCGTTCTCCTGGGCGACGGGGTGGTGTTTGGCGACGGAGTTCTCTTGGGCGACGGCGTGTTGCTTGGTGACAGCGTTCTCCTCGGTGACGCAATCTTCCAGGCTAATACCGCGATGCTGGGTGGGGATCCGACTCTTCCTATGCAGATGGAGCCCGACACCGGTGGTTGCAGTGGCTACTAAGTTCTCAGGCGCGTAAAGTAAAGCAGACTATTGTCCATATCCCCATAGAAGGCAATAACTCATGTTTCTACAAAACTGCCTAGCATTAAACAAAGCGACTCACGGGCAGGTTTCTGCTGACCAGTTTATGGTTCAGGTCGCGGAACTAAACACGAGCGACGAAAGTGAAGCGCTTGAGTTTCTTGCCCAACGTCCCATTCACACGGTAGGAATGGTCGGTTTTATCCACGATAACGGTCTAGTGAGCCCACTCAACCGCGGCACCTTCTACGGTTGCCGCAATCGTCAGGGCAAACTCGAAGGCGTCGCCTTAATCGGTCATGCAACTTTACTCGAAACTACCACCGACCGCGCCCTCGAGGCGCTAGCGCAGATCGCCCAGACGTGCACCAGTACTCATATGATCATGGGTGAAAAGGAACGCATAGACGACTTTTGGAGCTGTTATGCCGGGGCAGGTCAGGAGATGCGCCGCGCTTGTCGTGAACTGCTTTTCGAACTGCGATGGCCTGTCGAAGCTCTGGAAGAGATTTCAGGCCTCCGTTTGGCGACCGCCGAAGATATCGAGTTGACCATGCCGATACAGGCCCGGATGGCATTTGACGAAAGCGGCGTCAATCCGCTGGAAAGAGACCCCGAAGGCTTTCGTCAGCGGTGCGCGCGCCGCATTGAACAAGGTCGTACGTGGGTCTGGATTGAAAATGGTGAGCTTATTTTCAAGGCAGAAGTCCTCTCCGATACTTCTTCGGTCATCTATCTTGAAGGTGTCTGGATAAACACAGAACGTCGGTCTCAGGGCTACGGCCTGCGATGTATGTCGCAGCTTGCGCGCACCCTGCTATCTCGTACGCGGTCGCTCTGCGTTCTTGTCAATGAAAACAACAAAGAGGCCCACACATTCTATCAGCGGGCTGGATACAGAGTCCGCTCGATTTATGACACGATTTTCATGATGTAGCTTGCTCTCCCTGAAGCCCAAAAACGCGCGGAAATGAGCTCAGCCAACCTTATGTCAACCCAGCCATCACCGACCGAATCTTTCGTTGTGATCCCACACACCGAGTCCGCCCACCTCCGCCCCTTTGCGATGCTATTCAATTCAAAGATTAACAATAGTGGATTAACCAGCGCCTTTATGTGGGCAGTCTCTTGCGCCGGCGGTTTGATCTATTTTGTAGCAGCCTACAGGCTCGACTTGAAGGTGATTGATCTCAAATTTGCAGTCCTCGCTGTTCTAACCCTCTTTCTTAGCTCGCGCATAACAATCAGAATTCCCCAGTTTAGTTCTCAAATCTCGGTTTCGGACACTTTCATCTTTCTGACTCTCCTGCTCTACGGTTGTGAGGCCGCTGTTTTGATGGCCGCAACTGAAGCAATCCTCTCGACGTTTCGCTTCTCGCGGAAGCCCTCAACCATTCTATTCAACTGGGGATGCGCAGCATGGTCTGCCTGCGTGACATGCTACGCTTTACAATTCTATTTTGGAGATCCTGTTACGTTGGGCTCGAGCCCGTTATCGGTAAGATTCATCTCCGCTTTGGTTATAATGGCGCTTGTACAATACGCGGCGAACTCAGGTATCGTCGCAATTTGCGGAGCTCTGAAAGCGCACTACCCAATCTGGCAAATGTGGAAGAAACATTACCTCTGGACCTCCATAACCTATTTTGCCGGCGCTTCAGCAGCTGCAGTAGTAGCGAGACTCATTCACCAGTTTGGGTTTTATGCACTGGTCATTTCTATTCCTATAATCGCAATCGTATTTTTCACTTACCGTACTTATCTTAAAAACATTGAAGCCTCAGCAGCACAAGCTGAGCAGGCCCAACGCCACGTTGAGGAACTTTCACATTACATAGCTGAGCAGGAGCGCATCCGTGAGCAGTTCTCACAAATGGAGAAACTTTCCGCGCTCGGCGAATTGGCTTCCGGCGTGGCCCACGATTTCAACAATACACTAGCCGGCATTCTGGGGCGGGCACAGTTAATCCTTCGCACTAATGATCCTGAAAAGATTCAGCGTGGTCTGAACATCATAATCAAAACCGCCGAAGATGGCGCCAAAACAGTCAAGCGAATCCAGGACTTTGCGCGCCAACGCCGGGCCCATGATTTTGAGCCCGTATCAATTGACCAGATATTGTTGGATGTCAGCGAGGTAACAAGGCCACGCTGGAAGGATCTGGCGGAGGCTTCAAACGTTCAAATAAGCCTTGACGTCCAGATTCGCTCAAAAGCTAAAGTCATGGGCGACGAGTCGGAGCTGCGCGAAGTTTTGGTAAACATGGTCTTTAATGCCGTGGACGCTATGCCCAGGGGCGGCACTCTCACGTTGGCAGCAGAAGACGTTGACGACACCGTTGTAGTCTCGGTTGGCGATACGGGAGTAGGTATGGCAGCTGATGTTAAATCACGCATCTTTGACCCCTTCTTCACTACAAAAGGCAAAGCAGGCATGGGCCTCGGGCTGGCGGTAAGTTTCGGCATAATCAGGCGTCATGACGGTTCTGTTGCCGTCGAGTCGGAAGTGGGAGCGGGGACGAAGTTTAAAATAAGCCTTCCGAAGGCCAAAGTGGCAGAGGATGCAGTCTTGCCTGCAGTGGAAATCGAGAAGCCACTTGTGAGTACATCTACTGCCACCGTACCGCGTACATACGACAAGGATCAGCCCAAGATTCTGGTTGTAGATGATGAGGAAGCGGTGCGCGAATTACTTCGCGACCTGCTCGAAAATGGCGGTTGCAGGGTCTACATCGCTCAAGGGGGCCGTGAAGCACTGGGCCTTTTCGAAGCGCATCAGTTTGACGGAGTCTTCACAGATGTTGGCATGCCCGGTATGAGCGGTTGGGAACTTGCCCACGCTATTCGGCAGCGCAATGAAACAATTCCCATCGCTGTGATTACGGGTTGGGGAGAAGCTGTCGGCTCAGATGAGCAGAAAAAAGCTCGCGTTGACTGGGTTGTCACCAAGCCGTTCCGGGCGGAACGCATCGGTGAATTGGCGGAAGAGATTTCCAGACGGCGCAGCGTGGCAGTCAAGCGAGCAGCTTTTACAATCGTTGCAGCTTAATTCAACTCGCGCGAGCAGGGCACATTGCCAATCGCCTCCTCATTCAAAGCTTCTAGTCAATCGCTTCATTTTGGTGCCCCACCTCCAGCTTGCTCATTGGACGAAGAACTATCAAGCAAATGCCTCCGGTGCTCCACAGCTTTCTTCACACTGTTCTCAACTAACTCGAGCCTGAAGGGCTTGATGAGAAAATCAAAAGCTCCGAGCTGAATCAAACCTTTAGCGTGCTCTTGATCGCTAATACCCGAAATAATAATAACTGGTGTGTTGGGAAATTTTTGACGTACGTGCCCTAGTAGTTCCAATCCGCTCAACCCCGGCATTGAAATGTCAGTGAGCACGACATCGTAAGCTTCGCCTTCGAGCTGGGTGAAGGCTTTCTCAGCTGTCTCCGCTGTATGGCAGACATATTCTTCGGACAGAAATTCATAAAGTGCGTCGCGAATAGTATCATCGTCATCGACCACCAGCACGGTTGGCATCTATAGAAGCCTCCCAATTCTAACGCAAAATCTACCCCGCGCTTCGGGCCGCTCCGTTCGGGAGGTTTAACTGGCAGAGCGAGGATTTGAACGTCAAAATAGTAACATAAGTTTGCGACGTCAAAACGAAATTAAGGGCCGGTAACTTTCGTTACCGGCCTTATATGTTTCATTGGAAGATGCGTCTCGTCGATTATTTCCCTGGGCTTTTTAACGTGGCCCTGAAGCGCGAATTGTTAACTCAGCGCCGCGACTCAATTCGAGATCATCGCGACCCTGAACGTAAACAGAACCTGCTCCGCCGCCAGCTCCGACAATCGCGCCTATCGCCGCACCCTTGCCGCCGCCGGCGATCGCTCCAATAATCGCGCCTACCGCCGTGCCGATCGCAGCTCGCTGAACGGTTTTAGTGGTTTGGCTGTCATCTCTCACTGATCCCTCATTATCGACTTTGATTGTCTCTCCTTGAGTCGTTCGCACCGATTCAAGAATACCTGCAAAGCGGTATGACCTGCCGTCCCGTAGACGAATAGTGTCGAAGTTTAAGGTCATTTGAGAACGCCCGGTTACGCGTCCGCTACGCTGGACATTTGATACGCGACCTTCAATGGTAGCGCCCTCATACTGCGACGGCTGCCGCACCGTTAATGTGAAACGGTCACCTTCCCTTGCATTGGCGCTGGAAAGACCATTATCGAGGACAGCAACCACCGTTTCTCCGTTGGCCAGGAGAAAATCGGTACTCGAGGTTGTGGTATTTGGATAAGCCTGTGGCCCAGTATTGATATCGAACCGAGCAACGTCGGATGTCTTGTCGTATGTGCTCTGCACTACCACCGGCGTTGACAGCCCCTGAACATAGACTCTACGTGTAACGCTCAGTCTGCTCCCGTTATCAATTGGATTGAACGTAACGTTGAATTCACTAGCGCGATCTCCTGTTGAGCTGACCATCAGTTGATCGCCATTGAGGGTCGCCCGAGCGCGAATAGTGCGACCATTGTTTGTTGTCTCAACTCGCTCAATACCATCTGCCGTAAAGGTAATTTGAGGCGCACGTGAGGACCCAATGGTCACATCTCTACCACGCAAATCGATCGCTATTTGATCAGGAGACTCCAGCCGGGCGGCTAACTGATCCCGGAGACTGGTGCGGTCACCATAAGGTAGAGATTGTGTGGCCCGATCGGCCGCTTGGCCCGGATCGTCACTTTTCGACGGATCAAGACGATAGGTCCCCGTCAGGCGATTGGCACCGTATGGAGTCTGACCAGTGGTCGGATAGGGGGTGTTCGGATACCTCTGGCCTATCGACGGCCAGGTCACGCGGTAAACACTCGCCAGTTGATTTAAGTCAGTGCGCAAGTTGGTCCAATTGCGCAGGGCTACAGAACTGCGAACATTTTGTGCACCAACGAACTGGTCGATCTGCGCGGCACGGTTAAGGACCTCCTGGGCATCCGCCGCAGTCGATTGTCTTCTATCGAACCGCTCTCGCAATTGACTTACAGCCGTACCCAAATCTTGCACTAAAGCGTCCAGGTTTTCTCCGCCTGTCCCGTAGACGCCGCTTTGATTCTGCGCATTTATACTATTGCGGAAAACATTCGTTCGATTTTCGATCCGGAGTATTTGCTGCCGCACCGAACGGAACGTTCCCCTGTAGGATTGACGTTGAGCTTGAGTAACAGTGAGTCCCGCGGATAAGACAACTATTGCGAGACACGCTCCAAGCGTTTTTCTAATTGCAATCATTTTCCCCCTCCAAAGTTTCCAAAAACAGTCGGGCCAGCCAATATACAACCGCCGACAGGCCCAAGTGAATGCTATGATTCATTCCACTTCACAAGACATACTCTGCAACGATTTCGAGACAAAGTTTTACATGATCAACGTGGACACAAAGGCTGTGCCATGGTTTTTCGAGGACGTGCTTCGGTCCGAAAAATGTGAGTAATTACAACGGGTTTTCAGATCTAAACCGACAATCATCATCTATTTAGCGGCTCGGCCGGTATGCTATTCTTTTTGCTCGGAGGTAGCACATGAGATCGGAATATCCCAAAGCGGTTGTACAATTAGCGGGCAGTGACCTGTTTATTGGGTACTCCCCTTCCGGCCATCCCGTTACTATCGATACAGATCATCTCCGCAACTCAGCCCCAAGCCCAATGGAATTACTATTGCTTGCGCTGGGATCCTGCACCGGCGTCGACGTAGTCACCATCCTTGGAAAAAAGCGCCAAGACGTTACTGACTATAGGGTGGAAGTGAGGGCCCACCGGAGAGGAGAGCATCCGCGGAGTTATGACCGAATGGAAGTGCATCACATTGTCACGGG
Organism: Acidobacteriota bacterium; assembly: GCA_030947265.1. Taxonomy (GTDB): domain Bacteria; phylum Acidobacteriota; class Blastocatellia; order Pyrinomonadales; family Pyrinomonadaceae; genus PSRF01. Next base: position 130 of record JALYXE010000576.1, on the reverse strand, counting down.
CCGTAACATTTCAGAGCGATCAGTCGCCCAAGCAATTCAGCTCTCAGAACAGAAATATTGCAGCGTAGCGGCAACATTGCGCCCCACCGCGGAAATCGTTTCGAGCTTTGAAGTCATCGAAGGTTAGGGC
>JALYXE010000570.1 GCA_030947265.1 Acidobacteriota bacterium | reverse complement strand
TTGCAGAAAAGCGCAGCGGCTGTGCAGGAATTCATCGACGTGCTGGGAATCCAGGCTTGTTTTCTCGTGAACGTCAAGGTCCGTTCATTTCCATCACCTTATATTAAGAACTACCTTGTTACTAACCTCACCGCGCACGCTAATGCTTACCTGCACGTCTCCCGCGTGTGTGAGATCGACATTCAACTGCGTGAGCCAGTCAAAATTCGGAACTCTGCCAGCAAACTCCACGACGAGCGGGTAGATTTTATGCTGTGCATCCTCAGCCTGCGCTGTAACGAGGACCAAATTGTTACCTGCTGGCAGATTACCGGCGAAGAGCGTCACACGAGTTCGTTGATCAAAACTGAAGTTGTATGGTGTGCTAATAGAAAAGGGCTGAGACACAAGGGTTACAGAGTCGAGAGCAGCTGCTCGTCCTGAGGTTTCATCGTTGAGCAGTGTGAGTGTAGCAGCAGGGAGCGGGCCAGCCTGCGTTACCGTGAATGATTGACCGGCAAGGGATAACGTTCCCGAGCGTGAGGCGATGGTGGTGTTAGGTGCGACTGAATAGGCGACTGGTCCGTTTCCGCTTCCGCTGAGACCGGACGTAAGGGTAATCCAACCAGCATTACTGCTTGCCGCCCACGGACAGCCGGCATTCGTTGTGACGTTGATAGTGTCGGTCCCCCCGCTGGCCGAAAAGGACCTGCCGGTAGGTACGATTGAATATGCGCATGTGTTTGCAATGGTCACGCTGAAACTACTGGCGTTCATTGAGTTGATGCTGATCTGAATACCGTGCAGGGCGTCTGTGAAGAATTCGCCCGGAAGCCACATTGCGCCTTCGTCGTTCGGATCTCCATTGTTATCAGCATCAACAACCTGGGCAGTACGATCTACGCGGGTCGTATCCACTTGATGAATAACAATCGCTTGTCCAGGTATCTGGCTGTCATAGCCAGCGAGAAGCCGCGCTTCCACAGTGTAAAATTTCGTGCCTGGACCATCTATGGGAATTTGGGCCATCAGATAATTACTGCCAGAGAAGGGCTGGCCCAGTCGCTCGATGTTAATAGTCGCAGTGGATCCTGCCGCGGCGAGATATTTACGGCCTGAAGGAATCCAACCCAAGATGTCTTTGTGATAAGAGATTGTATGCGCACCAACACAACCATAAATGGGATCGCGAGTGGAACAGGAGCCCACACTACTCATTGGATCCCACTGCGAATCGTAAGGGGTTGAATAGGGACCAGATGAATGGTGCAAGCCAAAACCGTGTCCCATTTCATGCGCTACCAGCTTTTGATTGACATACGCGTCAGGTGACATATCCGTGGCGCCAAACATTTGACTGTTCAATCCGTCCTTCGATACAAAAGTGACACCACCCAAGGAAATCCCATCAGTCGGCTTGTTGAATACGAAGTTGATACCGTAGAAATCGGGAAAATAAACATCCGGGTCGGCCACGGTCTCGGCATCTGCTTCTGCTCTATTAAAATCGAAGCGCAGCGGGTTGCCGTAAACGTAGTAGGACCTTTCCCGGGGCAGATTGTACCAGCCTACTACCACACTTCCGCTTAGATTGATGTTGCCGTAGGAGGTTTCTCGCCAGTAATGATCCATGCCAGGTGCTGTATTGGACATCAAACCTTGAAAAAAGCTTACTGGGTTTGGCGTTGTAGACGTAGAATCCGCAAAACGGCAAACCTTCACGTTCGCTTGCGGAGGGCACAAGTTAAGAGGGTTCGCACACAGACTGACAGTATTTTCGTCGATCGCGGTTCCCGATAAAATAACCGCGCTCCCTTGATGCCAAGCGCTTAATTGAAGTTGTTTAAGTTGATAACCACGATCCGTAAGTGGAAAACCCCTCTGTTCGGCTCGAGTCTCTTTGAGTATTTCAGCCCATGTGTATCAGACACGCCAGCGATTCGGCACTCTCACTAGAAACAGTGCAGTACGTATCAGACAGTTACTTACCTGCATAGGAAGCCGGGGGCATTCATTGAGCGGCATCCTTAATCTCACGGTTGCTTCGACGGGGTTCGGCCAGTGATAGCGTAACCCTTTCATAACGCGGATCGGATGACGGGTGATTGTGCTCATAGGCGTTCGGTATCTCTTCTCCATTGAGTTAGTTCCCCATTGCTTGAGGATCGCTCGAACAAACCAGCCAGGCAGGTTCTTGCTCCTTTCAGCAATTGGAGTATCTTCCGTTCGCGCCCCGAGCAACTGATGCGCTAAGCCGATGGTACATGCTACCCACTCGGCCCACCGGCGATTGTTTCCCAGACTCCGCTGCCAATCAAAATCAGGCGGGCGGTTTTCCACTGCCAGCGCGATATCACAGAGCCACCCAGCCCGGGATCCACCATGCGCCAGGAAGTGAAAACAGAGAACACGCAACTGATCTTCAGGGGACAATATTCTTACGTCAACGCCCTCGAGCTTCACCAACTTTGAGTGAGCATACAACTCGGCGGCACTTTTATAATCCAGATGAGAGAATCCGTTATGTAAATCTATAAATTCTTCTTTAAAGTCTATGCTGTCGAGAACTGACTTAGCGATTTCGTATTGTTTCGACTGAACGCAGAGGTCAATATCCGAATAAGGTCTCAGTGCCTGATCTGGATACAAACGAGCCGCTGCCCAGCCCTTGACCAATATTGGCTCAACACCAGCCGAGCGTAGTGCGCTGAAAACCTGCTCAATACTGTTTTCGTGGAAGACTGTTTTCGCCGTAGAGAAAAGATAAGCTTGACGGAGCTTTGCCACTACAGATGAATTCTTCAGATCAGAGCGGCGCAGTCGCCACCAACCTAAAGGCCCGCAACCGGACTGGATCAATAACTGGAGGACACTATCAACCTCTTCTTCAGAGATGTGCAGCGAAGGCGGTTCCCGACGCCAGGCGCCGCCGAGTATGGCTGCTAGTAAACCAACTTCTGGAGAGGATTTAACTTGCGTCAAGAAAATATCTCCAAGTGACGAAGTCGCAATCTATATGTAGCTGAATTAAAGCGCACCCGACTTATGAAATTTATTAGTGATTGGTACTAAGAGCATATTGGTCCTACCGAGCGAGGAAGTTTTAGAAAGCAGGGCAAATGAAAACCTGCTTCTCATGGGAGACGGTTCTGACTGAGTCTTTACTTTTTCAGTCGTGCCCATATTGTCCTTTCATCTTTTGTTGGGCGTCTGTCCAGGTAGTCCCCGGTTTGCTATGGAGTCCTCAATTTGAGCGCGTACGATAGTTTCGTTCTTCAAGGCTGAAAATAATTTTTTGTAGTTCACTCGCAAATTTCCGATTACCGCCGGCGCTCAGATGGCTGGGATCTGCGAAGTCATCTTTGGTCCATGGCTGTTGTAATATCTGGGCCGCAAAGTAAACGCCCTCGTGGCGTGCGACGTCTTCTGTCACCGCGTTATACTGATTCAAGTAGCCTATCAGTTGATCGTCTTCCACAAAAGGTATCCACCACTTGAGCCTGCCGCCCTGGAAGCGCTCCTTCACCAGCACCTGCGGAACGAGGATTGGTTTCAGTTCTTTGTTCTTAGCGATCGCTATTAGCGTCTCGAGATTCCTCCGGTAAACCTGCATGGCGACCTGTTCCGCCTGAGGGCTGGAATCTTCTTCTAGAGGGTGCCTTCTCAAGATGCAACGGGGAAAGACCCACAGCCGCTGTAACGACCATACGACAAGTTTTCCGCAAGCGAATCGCTCCAGCATGCCGTCCGAACAAAGTCCCAGGGCGCTAGAAAAGGTAGGGGCATGATAATCAGAATAGTCGGGAGCCAGGTTTTTGACGTGTATGTTCCTCAGGTCGTTCAGACCAACGTTCATAACTAATATGTCTGGGCTGTATTGAGGAACGATAAGCGAGAGCATGTTGATATGTTCAGCCGTGCTGTGGCCTGGTATTCCCATGTTTAGCACCTCATACTTTTCGCCAAGCCCGTGCTCGAGTTGCGCGGGCCAAGTTTCATCATCGTTAACACCAATCCCGTAGGTCGTCGAGCCGCCAATCGTGACGACTCGTAGCTTAGTCGTTTTCGCGGGAAAATCTTTACCACGAAAACCTTGAATGTTATGCGTATAGGTGACCCCCTGGTGCGTGACATGCGCGTTAGGCTTACCTGCGCCGATGAGATAAGGATGGGCCTCGAACAACGTGCGAACGTATTCGCTCTGATCATTAAAGGTCCAGCGATGGTTCATCAGGTAAAAGCCGATTATGCAAGCAGCCTCAGCGAAGAAGAGGATGAGTACTACGTAGCTGAACCTGAGTAGAAATGTCCGTGTGCTGCCGCGTTTAACGATAAGAGCGGTGGCGGTGAAGGCTGTCCACCCGAGCACCAGTAAAAGATAGATCAGCAGCATATTTCGGAGTCCAGATTTGATTAGTTAATATTGCAGTAGACAGACTAAGAATTGGGCCGAAAGAAAATTAAGATTTTCAGCCTCTGCTTGATTGAACGATTTGATGAACCTGTATCTACTCTTCTCCACATGCAACATTTATGGTTCACGACCGGCCAGAACCTTAAACCGCGCGTTCTTGAAGAAACGTCTTTTTCAATTTATCGCCCAGATGTCGAGGCGGCAACCGTCTAGCGGATGCTTTGGTTTCCGAAATGTTTTGCGTTTGATAAATGATACGCAACGGTAGAGCTTTAAAAAGACGTCGCGCTCTCGATAGCGTGAAATGGGTTGTGTAATCCGCAAACGGCGCGATCTCATACCGTATGCCCAGGCCATTCCAGGATGAATGTAGCAAAGCGGCGACCGCATAGATCGGATGATGAATGTTAACCGTAAAGTATAAAAATCCAGACGGAACCAGGACGCGTACTATTTCACTCAAAATAGCAGCCGGTTGCTCAGCGTGATCTATGACGTTATCCGACAATACTATATCAAAGGATTCGTCAGCAAAAGGCAGGGCCTCGCCTACAGCAGCAATCACCTTAACTCTGCCCTGCCAGGCAGGAAAGAGCTTACTGTAATACCACGCGAGGGGATCTACGCCTACCGCGTGCGACGTATCGAAGAAAAAGATATGACCGTGTGCCCCACTGCCGACCTCTAAGACGCGCGCATCTGGATTTATGGCGCGTACGCTCGCAATATCATTTCACACTCTTTGTGAAGCTTGCATCATGAACGCTATGACATCCTTCTCACTCCCTTCAACCGCGCGGGCTTTCTTGGCCTGATGTTCAAGCTGCCTTTCAATTGCCCGAAGCCCTCTTTGGCGCCTCTTTCGCGCCCACCATGTAGTTCTATCCATAATAGTTTGGGTTTTCTGAATTCTGCATTTGAAGCTTTAATGAGCAAGATGCAGAAGCGGGTAAACAGTAAAAGATGAGCATGAAAGGAATGCTACAATAATGGTCTGTCAAAGGTATAATTCGCATTGTTAACCTAATGTTCTTTTTTTCTGTGTAAAAATTCGCTTTATCATAAATAGCGCAATCCCAGGTCCCTGCCGTTAATCCTCCTCGCAATGTTCAAAACTAAGAAGCCGAAAACGCGGTCATCATCACGTAAAGGCGTCTGGCTCATTGCCATATTCAAGCTTTTTAAAGGCCTTATTCTCCTCGCAGTGGGAATAGGTGTCTTGTCGCTTCTTCATGAAAACGCAGCCGAGCGCGTCACTCACTGGATAGCCGCGTTACGCGTAGATCCGAATAATCACTTCATACATATGGCGATAAGAAAACTTTGGTCCGTAGATGATAAAAAACTTGCGGAGATCAGTGCAGGAACGTTTTTCTATGCGGCGCTGATGTTGACGGAAGGTCTCGGTCTCGCATTACGCAAGAGGTGGGCTGAATATTTTACTATCTTCGTCACCGGGTCCTTCATACCATTGGAGGTCTACGAGTTGGCCCAGCAGTTCAGCCTCACGAAGATCGCGGTGATCGCTATTAATGTGGCCGTCGTTGTCTACCTGGCTATCGGTTTGCGACAGCCCGGGCAATAAAAATTCGCACTTCGCTATACATCCAAAAACTTCTTTCGGTGTTTCGGTTCAGGCAACAGGCATGATTCGTGCTTGCCGAAAACGCGATAGCGATTACGCGCGACGATCTTGTAAATCCCATCTCGCAATACCTTTGGCAATACCTGCCCAGCTCGTGCCCAATTCCAAATGCCATCCAGTTGAGTCAGCACATGTAGAATTGCATCTGAACGCGCCAGCAAACGCTCGTTAGGTTGGCCGTAATCGATCGCGACGTAAACCGTGTCAAGGTCACGAGCATCAGCCCCATGTCGCTTCAGAAGGTCCTGCGCAAACTTACTCTGCAGCGATGCAAAACGAAAACGGTCGTGGATGTCGCGTTTTAAAAGAAACTGATTGAGACGGTTGCACAGCCCGCAAACGCCGTCGTAGAGAACGATCGCAGAATCCTTGGCCCAGTTGCCGGGCTGGGGCGCTATGGGGTCGGATTTAAGATTGTACACAGCATCTCAGATCGCGAAGAGAGAAGCCGCCTGCTTCAGGTAGCCCCTTGAGTATCTGCTCGTCGGTGAATCGGCGCTTTGGCAAAAGGTCCTGCGGAAGGGGATCGCAGGGCAATACTGATTCGACAACGCCTTCGGCCAAAATGCGCACCTGCGCGTGAGCCACCAGTGGCACCTTCATAGTCAACTCCCAAAAATATGCCAGAGCGCGGTGAAACCAGATGGGCGCACGTACCAGGCGCACTCTTCTCCCGGTCACTCGCGCGACACGTTGGACAGCCTCACTTAGGTACATTTCCTCAGCGCCAGTTACTGCTATGGTTTGCCGGGTCAGTCGACCTTCAACCGAAGCCGCTCGCAACACTTCCACTAAATCCTCGACGGCCAGCGGTCGGATTCCCTTCTCCTTCAGGCCGACCATTGCAAACAACGGAAAGGTGTACAACGCATGGCTCAGGTGGTCAAGCATATGATCGCCGCGACCGTAAACCATGCTCGCTCTAATGATGGTGTAATCGAGTCCTGAGGCTTTCACCAATTCTTCCGCCGCCCACTTTGATTCGTGATACGCCGACGCGCAGTTTGGACGCGCGCGCAAGAAGCTCATTAACACGACCTTTTTCACTGCGGCTGCGCGGGCGGCCTCTACGACATTTTTAGTGCCTTCAATATGTACTCGACGATAGGTTTGCTGTCCGAGTTCCCGGTTGATCCCGGCGCAATGGGCCACCGCCTCACAACCCGCAAACGCCTCAGTCAAAACAGCCGGATCGGAGAGATCGCTGGCCACAAACTTCATTCTTTCCAACTTCTGTTGGCTTCGATCCTTTCGCGCCAAAAGAACGACCTCAATTCCCTCAGTCACCAGGCGCCCGGCCAGATGACTTCCAATGAATCCACTTCCGCCTGTGATTGCTATTTTCATGATTTGGTCCTCACTCTTTGTCGATGCTTTCGCAAAACCTGCGTCGGACAAACAGCACTCAGGAAGTCGCCTACCACTCCGGCTACTTGTTCGGGCTCAAGCTGGTAAACAATGCGATTGCCCTCGCGTCTCTCGACTACCAGATCGGCCCCTTTCAATATGGACAGATGCCGTGAAATGGAGGGGCCGGAGATAAGAAATTTGGCAGTAATTTCGCCAGCCGATAGTTCACCCTGCTTGAGTTCCTGTAGGATTTGTCGCCGGGTCGGATCCGCCAGCGCCTTAAAAACTCGCGAGACTGATTTCATATAATGGCAATTTAGCTAATTTGCTACATTTTGTCAAGCTCCGCTCTTTTTTCTACGCCTTCTGAATAATACGGGGTTTTGCGACTGTTTCGCCCCGATTTGAGGAATGTGGGAAGGTATCTATGCCGGCCTGCTGCTACGGTTCTTG
>JALYXE010000485.1 GCA_030947265.1 Acidobacteriota bacterium | reverse complement strand
CTATCCAGATTGTTCGTGTCGTTCACCGCACTGTTCAATGATCCGGTGTTGCTTGCGGGGAAGAAGCTCAACACCTTATCCAATCCGGGGTTAATTACGGGTGCGCCATTTGCTTGCGCGATCGAGCGCGCCTGCGCGATTTCATCGGCTGTGGGGAGCGTGAGCAGGAAGTCAGAACCAGCGGCCTCACGCTGGCCCTCATACGCAAGGAAGAAGAAGGTTTTGTCATTCCGTATCGGGCCGCCTAACGAGCCACCAAAATTGTTGTTACGGAAGGAAGTTTGTCGCACCGGTGCTCCATTCTGATTAATCTTGGTATTGAAGTAGTTGCGCGCGTCAAAGGCGCTGTTACGCAGATAGTCGAAGATAGAGCCGTGAAATAGATTAGTACCGGATTTGGTAATGACATTTACGACGCCACCCGCATTGCGACCGTATTCAGCGCCATAGGACGACTGAATGTTGAACTCCTGAATAGCATCAAGGGGCAACAGCGATGCCGGCGCGCCAGTTATACCAACCTGATTCAATGCAGAATTATTGAAGAATGGGTCGTTGTTGTCGGTGCCATCGAGCAAGTAGTTATTCGACCGGTCGCGATTGCCATTCACGTTGAATTGGCCGAAGCCTTTTTCCGTGCCTGCAACTCCCGATCCCTCGACACTTACACCCGGAGTCAGCGCGACGAGCTTGCCAAAATCCCGCCCGTTCAGGGGCAGGCTTTGTACAAGCCGATCCTCTACGAGCGCGCCGAGTACATTGCGCTCGGTGTTGATCAGCGGAGCTTGTTCGGAGACTTCGACAGTCTCTGATGTCGACCCTATCTTTCCAATTGCAATGTCAGCCTCGGTGTCGGCGCCGACATTGACCACGATGATTTGTGAAGTCTTCTGGAAATTGTTGATCGCAGTCGTGACTTCATAGCGACCTGCGTCCAACTCAGGCAAGACATACTCTCCAACGTTATTTGTGACGGCAGTGCGCTCTGTTCCGGTATTGAGATTCTTCGCGCTGACAGTTGCGTTGGGCAACAGAGCTCCGCTGGGATCGACAACTCGTCCATGCATGGTGCCGCGGAAGGTCTGACTGTGTCCGGGCAGGACGAGCCAGATTAAGCAGACGAATAAGCCGAAGTGTGTGATCGCGGTTCGCGACAGGTGGGAGAATGGCTTCGAGGGTATAGAGTGCATCGCTGCTGCCTCCAAATAGAAAGTAGAACAAAGGACAATTTAACGAGAAGGGAGTACGAGAGAAGAGATTCCGATCGTTAGCTCTTAGATTCGGACTTATCCGCCGCATCGGCCAGCGTCTCCCGGCCCTGCATTTAGCGACAATAAGTGCCCGTTCAACGAGAGTGGATAGGCATGAATTTGGCGAAAGTATACGACAGTGGCGGCGGAAATATGCGGCAATATTAGTGCTTTGCTGCGATGAAGATGTCTGTCGGGGGCTGTATCCCATATGTCTGCGCGAAGTTACGTTGATTTAATCCGATGCTCAGACGACCACGCGAATCGATAAAGAATAATGGTTTGCCGACGGCGACATCGCTGAATGTTTTTACTAGAGGCAGTTGGTAGTCGTGTCCGTTAATGTGAAGCGGAACCATGTCGCCGACTTTGTAACCCAGCTTCGCAAATGTGTCTGAAGGCACATTCAGAATCAAATTGCCGAAGGGACCGTCTGTCCCTATTACCTGGCCATGTAGCCCTTTATCGTCGACAGTTGCGTAATGAACATCAAGCCTAACGAGTTTAGCGACGTCTAGATCGGGGCCAGCTTTTGTCCAGTCATCTCCGCGAGCAAGGTGCGCGCCTGCCGGCGAGAAGATGTCGCGTCCGTGGAAGGTAGACGACAATTTCGCGCCTATCATCCATTCCGGATTAGTGATTTCCCGCGCGCCTTCGATACCATCTCTGTCTTGTACCAACGTAAGTAATCCGTTGTCAGGCAGCACGAAAAATTGACCTACTCTAGATTTAGCAATAATCGCCTTCCTCGCGCTGCCGACTGTTGGATCGACAACCACGACGAAGACGGCATTCTTAGGGAAATAAGGAGTTGAACCGGCCAGAAAGCGCGCGCCTTGCGCGATG
>JALYXE010000474.1 GCA_030947265.1 Acidobacteriota bacterium | reverse complement strand
TGCTAGTGTCTCGCGAAAATCTTCGAGAAATTCTTTCCATCCGGTTGAGCTGGCAGCTACGTTGCTAACCACTTTGGTTTACCTCCAATCTCGTTCGTGAGTATCCACCGACTTAAGCTGGATAAGTTGCCGCTGACTTCAACGACTTCTCCATGCGAAAGGCCGGCAGGGATTCACCGTCCGGCGTGTCTATTGGGATTGCGCCGGCCGTCTGATAGCCTCGGGCTGAATAGAATGGCATTCCGGGGAGTGTCGCCACCAGCTCGACGCTTTTGAAGCCGGCCCTTCGTGCCGCATCTTCGCATGACTGCAATAGACGGCTGGCAATTCCTTTGCGCGAGCACCGCGGATGAACATAGAAGGCCCGAATTCGGGCGGATTCTGTCGCTGAATCCAACAGCGGGTCGGTCCTGTCTAACTTTGACTGGTCGCCTCCGAACAGGGTTTTTCGTTTACTCCATCCGCCGCTGCCGGTAATTTGTTTTTCAACCTCGGCGACCAGGTATGTTCCATCGACGATGAGTTGTGTATCAACGCCAAAAACATGTGTTAGACCGCTCTCGATTTGCCTGGAAGTATAATACTGAGCGCCCAAAATACTAACCGATTCGCGTATCAATTCCTGGAGTGCTGGAATGTCAGCCAATGTCGCAAGTCGAATGTTAATAACCATGTGCAAAGTTGAAGTTGTTATCACAACATGCTCGACTGGGAAGTTCCGAAGGAAGTATAAAATAAGTCTGAAATCGGATTCATGGCAACAATCGGTAAACAGTCTGATCGAGGGGGCGGGAACAGATGGCTAAGAGCAAAGACGTAAAAGATATGAGCGACGAACAAATCGAGGAGCGAATCGTGCGGCTTGCATTCGATGGGGACGCGCTGAAGTATCGCGAGTTTTGTGCAAAGCTAAAGGCGGGTTTGCCTGACGGCACTGGCGTGGCCCTGCGGGGAAGCGTCGTTACAAATAAGCGTTGGGAAGATGGCAAACCATTCGACGCCGGCGGCCGCGGTACCAGTGACCTCGATATCACGCTCATTGGAGATAAAGTGATGGAATTCTGGAATGAAGACGCATTCTATATTCCGGGTCTCCACACGAAGCCGTTATGTGACAAGGACCCCTCGATCGCGTCCGCCCTAAATCCCTTGCGTGAGGAGTTGCAGAAAGTGGCGGCCAGACCGGTAAATTTCCAGGCAACCTCAAACTTCATCCTCTACTCACGCGACGTGTTGTTTGATGAGCCTTACTGCATGGTAATAGAGGCGCAAAAAGCTCCGTGATTGTTAAGCTCCTCAGCTATAACATTCGCTTCGGAGGACGAAAACGCGAAAGGGAACTGGCGGAAGTAATTCGCGATGTAGGCCCTGACCTGGTTGTTTTTCAAGAAGCAATTGACCCGGATGTCATTAACCGCCTGGCAGTTGCTACGGACTTACCTTTCTGGGCAGCCCGACGCGAGCATTCGATTGGTTACATCAGTCGTCTGGAGATCGCGCACCACGAATGGCACTACCCGGCCGGAGCGAAGCACTCCTTCCTGGAAATTATCCTGGCGGGCAGCGAGGCGCGAATCTTTGGTCTTCACTTAAGTTCCATGTTTTCCAAATGGGGCGAGCGACGAAGAGTCCGAGAGATTCGTGCACTGTTGAAGAGCATTGAAAGGCATCAGCACGGGTTTCACGTTCTTGTTGGAGATTTCAATACGCTCGCGGTCGGGGAAATCCTAGATGTGCGTCGCATGCCTGCATGGATTCGAGGACTGGTTTGGCTGAGCGGCCGCGACATCCAACGCGAAACCATTCAGCTCATGCGCGACTCTGGTTACGTGGACGGATATCGCCGTCTTCATCCGTCGGAGAAAGGCTACAGTTTTCCTGTCTGGGATCCACACCTTCGGCTCGATTATGTGTTCGTGCCCAACGGATTTGCCGATCGACTGCTTCAGTGCGAAGTAATCGACGAATCTGACTCGGCCCGTAAGGCCTCAGATCATTTTCCGCTTCTCGCTCATCTCGACTTTAGCTAATCAGCGGAGCTACCGACTACTTGTCGACCTCCACTAAGAGCCCGCGCCAAACGGATTGACGCGCTGGAAGACATGGGATATGTTCCCTCGAATAAGGTAGCCAGTCGCTGAAAAGCAGTACAATCTGCGGCGCCTGCATTTAACCGAGCACTCACTTACCATATTGTAACGGGTCCATTTCTCACCGACTCGAAGGAGACCTCATGAATAAGACCACCAGCGGAAAGAAAGATCTGATTGCCCGTTTCCTGACAGTTTTCGGAGATCTGAAGATTTTCAAGTGGCCCCTCTTTTTCCTTTATGACCCGGGGAGCTATCTGGTTAAGGGCGAGGACATGAGGGAAGCGATAAGTGTTATTAAGCCGGGCGACATTCTGCTACGTGGTTATACGAACTACCTTGACGGCTATTTCATCCCGGGCTATTTCAGCCATGTAGGGTTCTTCCTTGGAAAAGTTAACAAGGATTCTTTGGACTCTATCTGGTCGAATGAATATGCGCCTCTGGACTACGTAAAGACCTTATGCAGGAGCGGCGAACAGATGGTCATACATGCGATGGCGGAGGGAGTCTTCATGGAAGATCTCCTAAACTTCTGTCGCTGTGATTACATGGCTATCCTGAGATTCCCGGCGCAACTTAAAGGCGATGATTCGCCTCCCCCTCAGGTCTTTGACGCGGACCTTTACAACAGCGAGGAAAACGAAATTGAAGGGCGTCTCAAACGAGGTGAGGTGGTCTACTTTAAGGAAGTTTTCCCAATCATTTATAAGCTAGCTCTATCGCAACTGGGTAGAGATTACGACTTCCGGTTCAACTTCAAGAGCTTCGACACGTTCTCCTGTTCCGAGCTGGTCTACTACTGCTCCAAGTCGCTCTGCTGGCATCTTTCCCTCTCCCCGACGGAGAAGAGGGCTCTAGTGTTTTTCAAAAAGAATATGTTGGAGCCTGATGCTTATGCCCGTTGCCCTAAATTAGATCTTGTATGGCAGAGCAAGTCCGTGGATCAGAACTTAGTTTCGGAAATGAGGAAGGAGGCTGCAGCTTCTCAACCTGCGAGTGTCTTAGCGTCTGTCGCTTGAAGTCTTTTTTTCATGTCTGGGCAATCCCTCGATCAGATAGTCAAAGCCGAGCCAGAGGCTCCAGCTATGGTGATAGAAAGCCACCGGAAAGAGCAGTGCGACGATGAAGAGTCCGACTAACACCGTTTCATAACTGGAACCAATTACTATCAGCCAGACCAGGCAAAGAACCAAAATTACAAATTCGGTTGCCATTACGTTGGCCAGTATTGCGCCAACAAAGAACCCTTCCTCCCGTTTGAAGAGCGAACGGCAATTAGGGCAATGGTGTTTTACTTGAAACGCTCCGGCAAGAATGGACGATTGGCCGCAAGCCGGACATCGCAGCTTCAGCGATCGAGATAGGACGGTCACGATTGATCGGTTACGTGCCGCTACGTTCGATGATTCCAGCATCTTGCCCCGTTTTTGAAACTAAGCCGCTACGTCTGCAACTATAAGAGTTTGTTAGAGGTCCTACTCATAACTCAAGGCATCGACTGCGTCCTGTCGCGCAGCCCGCACAGCAGGGTAGAGGGCGCCGATGCTGCCTCCGACAATACCTACGAGGAATGCGATAGTGATCCAGCGAGGCTCGATTTCTACCGTTAGAGACGTCATGCGCATGACACCGAAGCGAGCTGCGAACGTCAGGCCAACACCGACTGTAACTCCCAACAGACTGACCAAAATTGCCTCCTGTTCAATAACCCACGCGATTCCCGTTTTCGACATTCCCAGCGCTTTAAGAATGCCGATCTGACGCGTCCGTTCGGTTACGGTGGTATACATTGCCAGAAGTATCACCAGCATGCTGATCGCGGCTGCCACGCTCACGACGACCTTAATGAACACGTCGAGTGCCGGCACGCCGGACGCATAAATTTCCGGAAGGTCGCGGGTGAAAATAATTTGATCATCCGGGAAACGTTCCCTGATACGCTGAGCGACATCCTCTTGTTTAGCTGGATCGATGCAGGCAACGAGAATCGCAGAGGCGCGGCCATTGGCGCCCTCCTGGTCCTGCAGAGTTGCCAGCGGAATTTTGATGCGGCCACCGCCGGGAGGTTCGTAAATGCCTACAATTTTGAAGGAACGTTCAAAAAGTGGAACTGTAGAGCCGATCGTGGCTTGTCGTTGATCCTGCCACACGGGATCGATGATGGCTTGATCGCCACCAGTCAGTTTAGAGCCATCCCTTATTGTAATCCCGGTTAGTTTTGAGTATTCGTCGAACTCAATGCCGTCGATTAGCCGCGTGCCGAACCCCGTATCGCTATGATCGAGCACCTGCCCGATTGGCGTCGCCGCGCGGACACCGTCAATCCCGGCGATTTCAGTGGCGCGCGTGACCGGTATCATGAAGGGCGTCGACCCAGTAAAACCGAGTGAGCCCGACGAGCGAATCATGATCTCAGCGCCGATGTTCGACTCGCGGCGTCCCCGTTCGCGCAAAACGCCGTGGGCCAAACCAACGGTAAACACGATGAGCAAAACCCCCACTGCCGTTCCCATAATGCTGACTGCTGTGCGGGCCGGTCTATGAGCGATGTTTGAAAGTACGAGGCTATCCATAAGTCTTCGCAAATGTGGACTACGACCCAGAACACGACCCCAAGCGTTGGGCAGCGTGCGCCAAGTCAAAATCAATAGTCCAATAGATGTCCAGAATATTGTTGCGGCCTTGCGCACGAGCGCGAGCGTAACGCCTGTGGCCGCGGCAAATCCAAGCGTCAGCAGTACCACTTCAGTGCCGCCTTCGTAAACGCCGATCGTCCCGGGGACAAACGCAAACACAAAATTAATTACCTTAGTAAGCGACTCGATGATGTAAGCCTGAGCGACATATGATGCAAAACCGAGCATATGCAGGGTTACATAAACTTCGAGGACGCTCGACGCGTGGGCGAGCAAGTCGCAGGCTATCATGCCGAAGAAAACGCCTGTGTGATGTTTGTAGAAGTCGTAAACCTTCGACTCAATATGATAAATGTGATGGCGCCGCTTCAGGATCACTTTGGGACTGAGACCAATTCTTGCCATCTGATCGATCAGCCAGGTTAGAAGCATGATGCGACGCTTTGCCGCGAGTGCGGCGGCCGCGATACCGAGAGCGGCAATCCCTGCAATCGCAATCAGTGAGTAATAGACGAGGGAGGGCAGGTTATACGTAAATAGCATCACGCACGCGCCACTCAGAATAAAGAAGACAACAGAAAGATTGTAAAGAAGATTATCGACCACGAGCGCAGGCACACCGTACGTCAGGGGAACGCGCCGGCGCAGTAGGGCGACTTTTGTTGCCTCGCCGAGCAGTGGCCCCGTGAAGGTGAGAAAACTTATGGCTTCGCCACCAAGACGAGCTGCAAAAGCCTGAGAGAAATTGAAGCGACGGTGTTCGGCAGGCACGGCAGCGCGCATCGCAATGGTGCGTAACATATGACGCGAGCCGCTGATGGCAAGGAGAATGAAAAATCCGAAGAAACCGATGCGGACCAGAGCCTCGAAAATGGGCTGGAGCCCGACGCGGTTAATTACGT
>JALYXE010000291.1 GCA_030947265.1 Acidobacteriota bacterium | reverse complement strand
GCTAACGGGAACTGGTATGAACTTTCGACAATGCAAAGGTATCTGGATATCAGTTTACTTCTTCTGGCGGAGCGCGGAGAGAGCCTCTTCAGCGGCGCTGGATGCGATATCGCGGACTCAGCCGAGGTCAGCCAGTCAATACTGTGGGACAATGTGGTGGTGGAAAGTGGCGCGCTCGTTAAGCGGGCTGTGCTTGGCGATAACGTAAGGGTTCGTAAGGGCGACGTAATCGAGAGTGCGGCGGTTGTTTGCGCTTCGCTGATCCAGGGTAAACCCCGACCGCCGAAAGCTCTCGAAGGTGAAATTCGAGACGACAATTTTGTCGTGCCTCTTACTGAGTGATACAATTCCAGATTACATTAGAAGAGAATGGGGGTACTGATGGAGGCAGTTCCGATGGCCTTTTAAGAGGATTGAACCCCCCGCTTCTTTCCCTAAATGAGTTCAGCACACCAGGTGACTAACAGCGCTTTTGAACTCTCCGCATCTGAGCGGCTTTTGAAGTTTCTGGAAAGCCAGGGCATCAAGAATAAACAGCTTGTCCCGCTTACGCCCGACGCCTCGACGCGCAATTACTTCCGCATTCCCTGGACGAAGGGAAAAGCGGTTGCGGCAGTTTATCCTGAGCCCTTTGACCCTGCCTTTCATCCTTATTTGGATGTCACCCGACTCTTTCTGGAAAACGGGATACCTGTGCCGGAAATCTATTCAGTCGACGGTCAAAGTGGAATTATTGTTCAGGAGGATCTTGGTGACCGGCAACTGTTTCGCATTTATGAAGCGGCGCCCGAGGAGGAATGCGATGAATATAAGGAACGGGCGATTAATCTGATTGCGCAAATACAAAAGGCCACCTCCCAGGCCTATGAGAAAGAATCAATTGCCAGCCGCCTCGCTTTCGATGAGGCAAAGCTTTCGTGGGAACTCGATTTCTTTGTCGAACATTACTTTGGCAGTTTAAGAAGCGAAACGCTTCGACACGCAGAAGCCGCTGAGCTAAAAGCCGAGCTCAACGATATATCCGCCGAACTCGCTGCCCGACCTCGCGTCCTGTGTCACCGCGATTTCCACGCAGCAAACTTGATGGTTGACAGTAACAACCGCCTGCGCGTAGTCGATCATCAGGACGCTCGCATGGGGCCCGTCACCTACGATCTCGTTTCATTCTTGCTGGATCGGCGATTTGAACCGCCTTCGTTGGCGGAACTTCGCGCCTACAGACTGTTTCTGTTGGAAGAGCGCAGACTCCTTGGTCTGGATGCTCTTGACCCCGATGAATTTGCGCAGGAGTTTCGGCTGATGACTATTCAACGCGGTCTCAAGGCCATTGGAACCTTTTCGTATCAAACTGCTGTATGCAATCGCGGCAGTGTCTATGAACAGTTTATCCAACCGACGTTTTCCATCGTGCTTCAGGCGGCCGATTGGCTGGACAGATTTCCGGCATTGCGCAGAACGATTAGAGAACGAATGATCGTGAATTGATCGGCCCTCGACAATAAGATCAAAACAATAAATGGCTACGGAATCAAAAACATTAGGAACGAAAAGTCTGCCTCGAACCTTTATTAACCAGCTGTCCGAGCATGTAGGTGAGGAAGTCACCATCCAGGGCTGGCTTTACAACTTGCGTTCGAGCGGAAAGATACTATTTCCGCAACTGCGTGATGGAACCGGGGTGGTGCAATGCGTCGCGCTGAAGAATTCGGTCACAGCGGAAGTTTGGGACGCTCTCACGGGTTTGGGGCAGGAATCGGCGCTGGCTGTTCTGGGAAAGGTGCGCGCGGATGCGCGTGCCCCGGGGGGCTACGAAATCGATCTGCTGCACGCTGAGGTGTTCGACGAGGTTCACGACTATCCGATCACTCCCAAGGAGCACGGCACAGAGTTTTTGATGGACCATCGCCACCTGTGGCTAAGATCCCGGCGCCAACATGCGATCCTTAAAGTCCGCCACACGGTGGTGAAGGCGGTTCGGGATTTCCTGGACAGCGACGGATTCACGCTTTGCGACGCACCCATCTTTACGCCGGCAGCCTGCGAAGGAACTACGACGCTTTTCGAGGTTGATTACTTCGAAGGCGAGAAAGCATATCTGACGCAGTCCGGCCAGCTTTATAACGAAGCCACCGCGGCGGCCTTTGGGAAGGTCTATTGTTTTGGGCCGACCTTTCGTGCGGAGAAATCGAAAACCCGTCGCCATCTGACTGAGTTTTGGATGGTGGAGCCGGAAATGGCTTACGCGACCCTGGACGACGTGATGACTTTGTCGGAAAGAATGCTTGCTTCTATCGCCGCGAGGGTGCTGGAAGCTCGGGTTGAAGAGTTAAAGATATTGGAACGCGATACCTCAAGACTTGAGGCGATAGTTCCGCCTTTTCCGCGCTTACACTACG
>JALYXE010000440.1 GCA_030947265.1 Acidobacteriota bacterium | reverse complement strand
TGCCGAGCCTGTGCTTCCGCGGGCCTACACGATGGACATTGAGACCCTGACGCTTCCCGACTTCCGCGAGCGTATCGGTCCGCAGCTGGAACGATTGTTGAAGCTGGGCAACATGCGTCTCGAGCAGCAGCAACGCTACCTTGAAGACATCGCTGCCGAAGAAGAGCGCTGCTATCAGCTTGGATCGCTGAGCGCCGCTTCAGGCCGCGTTCTTTCAATCGCTGTTCACGAGGGCCCTATTCAGGGCCTCGACATCGGCGGGGTTGAACAACCTCAAAGAGAGCGGGTGTTCGGCATAGACCAGGACGGAAATGAGCAGGACGAGAAGAAATCGCTGCTGGCGTTTCTTGAATTCATGAAGGGATTCGATCGCGAAAGCGACGAGCTGGTCGGTCATAACATCATTGGTTTTGATCTTCCTTTCCTTTTCCAACGCTGTTTGGCCCACTGCATCTCTGCCAGGCCACTGGTTGATCTCGGTGAGTACCGGGTTCGGGGAGTATTTGACACCATGCATGCGTGGTGGCTGGGAGCTAAGCGGTTCGTGAGTCTCGATGACATCGCCTGGGCGCTCGGCATCGAGTCGAGCAAGACTGCCACGGTAGAAGGCAGCAAAGTCTTCGACCTTTATCAGGCGGGAAAGCTGGCGGAAATTCGCGAATACAACCTTAATGACGTTCGTGTCACAAGAAAAGTTTACGAGCGCATGGTTGGTTGCTTTGGTCGGTGACCCTTGACTGGGTGCTGTTCTGAGAAATCATGCGCCGATGTGATAAAATCATCTGAAATGCTCAAGCTAGCTGACATCGCAATCTATTCTCCGGATAACCAGCTTCAGTTAATAGCTGAGGTCAAGGGTAAGACCGGCGCAACCCCAGAGTGGGCTGCTCAGATGCGTAGAAACCTTCTCGCCCATTCGGCTATCCCTCCCGCGCGCTTCTTTCTTCTTGCCACGCCTGAACATTTTTACCTTTGGAAAGACGGTTCAGAATCCCTGGAAGCGAAAGCACCAGACTCCGTAGTGGATGCGACACACATAGTTGATCCATACATCAAAAACACTCGGATCTCCCGCGAGCAAATCAGTGATTCCAGCCTTCAGTTGATACTGACATCCTGGCTCAGTTTTCTTGTTAATTCCAAGCTTACCGCTGAGAGTGTACCGCCATCCGAAAAGTGGTTATTTGATTCAGGACTTTATGAAGCGATTAGGCATGGCTCAATAGAAACTGAAGCTTCCTCATGATCGTTTACGTTGAATCGAATTTCATTCTCGAACTAGCTTACCTTCAAGAAGAACACGAGAACTGCGAACGAATTCTTAAGTTAGCTGAAGCCGAAAAGATTCGACTTATCGTACCGGCCTTCGCCATTGCTGAGCCCTTTTCCGCTTGGGTCGGACGGAAGAGACGACGCGTGGATTTGCACAAAAGTCTAACTAACGAACTTAGAGAATTGGGTCGCTCAGAGCCTTATGCGGATTCTCATGAAGAGTTCCAGGAAATTACCAAAACATTGCTAGTAAGCGGTGAGGATGAAAAGCTGAGACTAGATGCTGCGATCGAAAGGGTGTTGGCAGTAGCCGCCCTGATTCCGATTGAAGGCGACACGGTTCGAAGTGCGATAGAAATTCAGAAAACCCGTAGGCTTGACCCCCAAGATTCAATAGTACGCGTCGGTGTTATCAGATTTGCCGAGCAGGAAAGATGAGCCAAGATGTTTTGTCACCAAGAACTCAAAAGATTTCGTCAACCCGGATATCACTCAGGAACTTGCCGCCTATCAGTGTGAGCTAATCACAAACTTCGGAGCAGCCTATGGGGCTATCTTGAAACACTTGTAGTCGTCAAAGTGATTGTTGGCCCGCTAACGGGCCACCGTTTCATTTTCGCAACAGATTTTGTTAGACTCTAATAAACGCAATGAACGCTCAGATTCTCTTTATTGTCGTCTTTCTGGTAGGCGCTTCGCTCGGCTCGGCAGTTAGTTGGTTGCTGCTCAGAACTAAGGCCAGGTCAGTGAGTGCTACTGATCTGGCGACGCTCAAAGAGCGCCTGGCAGGTAAGGAACAAGAGTTACAAAAGATTCAGGATGCGTTCAATCTTGAGAACGCCGAACATAAACAGTCACAGGAAGGCAACTCTCAATTACGAGCAGAGCTTGAAGGAGAACGTCGGGCGGCGCAGGAAAGGATGGCATCTTTCAAAAATGCCACTGACGAACTCTCGGAGAAATTCAAGGCGCTTTCACGCGACGCGCTAAAGGACAATAACCAATCCTTTCTCGAACTTGCCCGGTCCACGCTGGAGAAGTTTCAGGAAAGTGCCAGGGGTGATCTGGAGTCCAGGCAGAAAGCGATTGACCAGCTGGTAAAACCTCTCAAGGAATCGCTGGAAAAGGTTGATGGAAAGATCGGTGAAATGGAAAAGGCGCGGGCTGGGGCTTATTCCGAGTTACGCGAACAGGTGAAAGCCCTCGCAACTTCTCAATTACAGCTTCAGTCAGAAACTGGAAACCTGGTTAACGCCCTGCGCGCACCGCACGTCCGCGGGCGCTGGGGCGAGATTCAATTGCGGCGCGTTGTCGAATTGGCGGGCATGCTTCAGTACTGCGACTTCGTTGAGCAGTCTACCGTGGTCACGGATGATGGCCGCATTCGTCCGGATGTTATCGTTCGTCTGCCCGGCAACAGGACCATTGTCATTGATGCGAAGGTGCCCTTCGATGCTTTCTATGAATCGATTTCCACGACCGATGATCTCATCCGCAGCGCAAAACTAAAGGACCATGCCCGGCTGGTGCGCAC
>JALYXE010000422.1 GCA_030947265.1 Acidobacteriota bacterium | reverse complement strand
GGCTGAGAGGAGTCTTTCACATTCCCTATCCAGTTGCACTCGTTAGTCTGGCTTACGGTGACGTAACAGGAGAAGGGTCTGAAGAGGCTATGGTCGTTCTCTTTGAGAACGTCAAAGGCTCAGCCATACCTTACTATGTTTATGTTTACGCTTTGGAGAGAAGGAAACCGAAAGCTTTATGGTCATTTGAGACAGGTGACCGTGGTGATGGTGGTTTGCGGAAGGTCTATGCCGAAAATGGTGGGCTTGTTGTTGAGCTTTACGGTAAGAATACAGGGATTGGAGATATCGCGAATAAAGAAGAGGCGGGAGCTTGTTGTCCAAAGTCATTCACTCGAATCCGCTATCAATGGCGCAGGCAAAAGTTTCGGCAGAAAGGCAGTCGAGAAGTTCTGCCCAATCCCCTATCAAATGCTGCGTTAGTCATGTGATAGTGTGCTGCTTTCAGCAACGCAATCTAACAAAGGCATGCAGCGGACGCGCAATTAGCATGTCTCTCATGCAAGGCTTGTCGCTGGCGGCGGTTCGTGCGCGCCGCTGATGCCCAGCGTTCGATGGCTCGCTCGTATGTAAACGGAAATGAAATCTGAGGGTCAATGAACCTTCCCGCCTACTTGAAATCCCTGGGGTATATTGAGGTCCCCTTCAAGGTAACCCGTGTCAATCATATCGTGATTCAAGCTAAGGCAAACGGACAGGATGTTACGTTGATAGTGGATACCGGGGCATCTCGGACATGCATTGCCGAAAGCTGCGCGGAACGGCTGGGCTTGATATCCGGCAGGGTAGAACAAGCAGCAAGTTTGGCCCTTCCCAAGAAGACCAAGGCGTTAAGCAAGTTGGAAAGCCTGGAAATTGGTTCGTTACATCTGACAGATTTTGAAACGTGGCTTGTTGATTTCTCTTACATCAATATGATTGTCGAGATGAAAGGCGAAGAATTCTGTGATGGCGTCCTTGGCGCAGACATTTTGAGGCAGACGTCGGCGGTGATTGATTACAAGTGCCGCAGACTTTATTTGAAAGGTGCGTGATCAATCCGCGCCGCCATCGAACAACTCAGCTGAGGTCGACAAGTCAAGGAGATCTTGATCTTCAATCTGGATTATTAGCTGCGAAGGTGAGTAGTGATGAACCTTTCTTCCTCAAGCTCTCGAGGTAGATGACCTCGTTGTAAGGCGTTCTCGTTTGCCAGCACCTCCAGATGATGCGGATCCATTTGAAAGCCAACGTTCTGACCGCCGCGTGATGGCCCTTTCCTTTGGCACGCTGCATGGCGTAATAAGCTCTGGCCCAGAAGGAATGACGGATCGATTCCGCCGCGTATTCGTGAAACGACTGGCGGAAAAACTTGGGACAGAAGTAGCGCCACCTAATCCATTGCTGCTTGCCACTGCGTTCGATCACCGGCGCCACTCCGGAAAAACGCAAGAGCTCATCAGCTGTGGTCCAACGACTGGGGTCACTGCCCAGGGCTGCTGTCAGCCGCGCGGCATAGACATTACCCGCACCAGGGAGTGAAGCGAATAGTTGATAGTCGGCATGAGTCTGGCAGAGCGCTTCGATATGCCGGTCATACTCTCCGATCGCGGCGATAGTAGTGCGCAACTGCGCCACCAGCACTTTCACTGCCAACATCGAGGAGTTGAGCACGGCGCCATCATTGGTCAATGGCACGGCTGTCTTGAGTTCAGCTAGCCGGCGCTGGTTGGTTTCAGCGCGCACTGAATGATGCGCGCGCCAGAACTTCAAGAGCGTGGTCGGCCTTGCCTGCTGCAAGGCTGAGAGCGTGGGCCAGCGCTGGAGCAAGTCGCAGACCAGCAAAGTGCGCACATCTTCAAACCAGTCCAAAACCTGCGGAAAATAGCCTTTCAAGAGCGCTGTCAGCCGATTGCTGGTACGTGTGCGATCATTGATCAGGCGCCGCCGATGTTCCACTAAAAAGCGCAGGGCGGGTCTTTTCATCATCCGGACGCCACGCCTGCAGCCGCTGGCGATGATGTTGCAGCAGGTCCAGCAGGTAGTCGGCGTCTGTAGGATCGTCTTTCCCCAGCGCCGGTGAGAAAGCCTGGCGATATTTGGCCAGCGTGGCTGGGTTGATCGGGTAGAGCACCAGAAAGTCATACTGCAAGAGCGCATAAATTAGTGGCCCACGAGCTTGTTCCAGGCAGACGGCTATCGGCTTGCCACCAAAACGAGAGCGCAAAGCCGGGGCCCAATCCTGCAGCGCTGCTGGGGTGTGTTTGACTACTGTCTGCTCGCGCGCGCCGCTGCTTTCATCATAGAGACAGATGGCGTGTTGACGATCGGCCCAATCGATGGCGATCAGAGCTGCAAATTCTTCCATGTTCCGCACCTCCATAAATAGTTTTCAAAGCCTCATGGTCCGTTAGGAACATGCTTCGCCTTACCTCTGCGAAAGCGTTATAGTAGAGTCGTCTTGGCTGACAACAACTGAGTATTCGTTAGTGAGACAAGGCAGCCGCGGGTGTGCGAAGTAGTTGTTTTAAGCGTCAGCAGAAAACTGCTAATCGGAATCTGCTCACGCTGTGGCATGCAAATTCGTCACACCCGCGCGCATGTTCCTGCGTACCTCACTAACTTAGACCGAGTCTCGCTCCGGTCAAAGTACTAGCTGAGGAACCCAGAAGCTTGCAGACCTATAAAGGCATGCAGCGGACGCGCAATTAGCATG
>JALYXE010000410.1 GCA_030947265.1 Acidobacteriota bacterium | reverse complement strand
GGGCTACCCGGGATACGAAAAAGTCTCTGAGGGTGAAACTAAGGTCAACTCTTTGAAAGCTTATGAGTTTCGTTTCAAGGGGACATTCAAGAATACAGGTCGGGGAGATTTGCCTTATTGGGGACGGGTGATCTTCGTTCCCACCGGCGAAGGCGGTAAAAGCGGCGCTGTAATATCGTTACTAGCAACTTCTCTAGCTTCGGACGTAACAAGCGCTGAAGACCTGGGCGATAAGGGTGAAATGGCCGTGGTTCTCGACTCCTTCCGATTTGGAAAGGGTCGGTAAATTTGGTACTGGGTCAGTTAGATGTCCGATAAGCTTCAGCTTGTCGTAACGCCGCAACAAACTAAAAGTTTATCGGACATTGCAGCGAAACTGACCCACCACCGTAAATTTAAGTAACGCAATGTCAATTTGCGCACAAGTGACAGCTTGTGTTACCCCATAGCGGGACAGACAAGTTGGTTGGTTCTTTGGCTGGTAGTCTTTCATGGTATGCTGCATGTGACGTTTGGGTCAGCGATCTATAGTTAGTAATAAATGCACTTAAGAAACAACACCAGAACCGCACAGCCCCTGTGGAGGCCGGCGCGCGTGGCCTTCACCATTGCTGTGCTCTCGCTGCTCGCTGCTTTTGGAATCTCCAGTTGCAGCTCAAGCGACGAGAAGCGGGAAAATCCACCTAGCGTGGGGAGCACTGGCGGAAATAACGCAGCACCCTCGCTGAAAAGCGCGCCCCCGGGGCCCGCACCTATTGTTACGTTGCCTAGCAGCATAACTGAAACTGAGCTAAGAGCAGTGACGGGCGCACCCATAAAACTTTCAAGTTACGCAGGTAAGGTTTTGTTAGTGAACCTCTGGGCGACCTGGTGCCAACCGTGCCGCTTGGAAACCCCAGAACTCGTGAAGCTGCATAAGGAATTTCGTCCGCAGGGTGTAGAGCTGGTGGGATTATCGACTGAGAATCCCGACGCCACGGCTGAAAGCGTTCGGAAATTCGTTCAGGACTTTAATGTGGATTATCGTGTTGGCTGGGCCACTCCGGAAGTTGCGATAGCACTGATGCAAGGCCGCGACGCAATACCGCAAAGCTTTGTAATTTCACGCAACGGTCGCGTCGTGAGGCGATTCGTAGGCTTCAACCCGATGTCTACGCCGTCACAAATAAGACAGGCCATTCAAGAAGCGCTCGACGATAAGGGTTCCGCCGATTAGCTTTAAGCCTCAGGCTGAATCTTTGGCCTTTTTCAATTCGCGCTCACCCTCTTTCCTTAATTTCTCCCCCTCGCGCGCCAGTTCGTCATCTTGTAAGCCATCAGCCACCTGCTTTTTCGCTTCGCCGTGAAGTTTCTTCATCTCCGCTTCGACACGCTCTTCGACTTGATCAATCGGGGCAGGCTCGCCCGTCTCATCCTGAGTTCGAATCTTATCTTTGTTCAGGTCCATAGTTTATCTCCCGTGACTCCGCAACCTATTGCTTACGACGTCAATAGCATACAGTTGATGCCCCTGAAATGCGCCCTGACAACTGAACTAGTAGAAAAAGGCAACGATTTGACCCTGAAAATGGTAAAAACTTCTCATCTGTGGGCGCTCTTTCGCACAACTGTCATAATTGCTTATCCGTGGGCAGCGCGATTCTGAGCAAGGGCTTGCCGCCGATATTCTGCAAAGGGAAATAAACGCGATGGGTCAGACTGTCAACGGCGACGCTATGAGCGTTCGGAGCGAAGAATCCTTCACCAACCTTCTCAAGGTTGCGGCCACGCTCGTCGAAGACAGAGATGATGCCACTCTCGGCGGACACGTAGAGACGACCCAGGCCTCGATCAAAGGCGAGAACGTCCGGCTCCGCGCCAACCGGGTGAAGGGCCGTGATTTTTTTGGCTTCAAGATCAAAAACCGCCAGCTTCGCATTCTCTTCACACGCGACGAATGCCAACCGGTGCTCGCTATCAATCAACAGTCCATGGCTTTCGCTGCAACCAGGCAATGTATAACGTGCGATTATTTGATCTTTGTTTGGATCAATTTCTGCCAGTTGCTCCTGACCATGCATGGTGACGAAGATATGTTCTGAAACCGAATCGTACTGGGTGTTTCCCGCACCAGCGCCAAGAGCAATCGTCGTGAGGCGCTGATTGGTTTTGGCGTTGATCACCGTATCTGTCTTACCGTGAAGATCGGAAACGTAGATTTTGTTCACCTTGCTCGCATAAGCAATGCCGTCAGGATAATCTCCGGCGGGCACGCGCGCCACGATCTGCAATGTGTTATCGTCAATAACCGCCAATTCGTTCGACCCAGTAGCTGAAGCGTAGACACGGTGAAGCTCGGGAACGGCGAGCACGCCATGCACGCGCGGCAGATTCTTAACATCGCCGACCACCACTTCTTTGTTGGCATTAAAGACCGTCATAGTGCCGTCGCCGAGATGGGCAATGTAGAGTCGTGCGTTGCTTGCGTCGAAACTCTGGTAGTCGAAGCGTGACGCTCCACCTCTTAGCGGCACGTCTCGCAACGTGCGCAGGGGCAGCTTCCCAGCCGGCGCTCTTCCCGTGCACGTTACCGCGAAGACAATGGTAACCACCGAAATAACTGCACCGGCGGTAACCATGAGTCGTTTCATAGCTGATGTCATTTCTCGAGAGACTCCTAAATCGCTCTTGCCGGCGGGGACTAATGTACTACTTCGGAGGCATCTTAACGATATTCATTTTATCGAATGCGGCCCGAAGTCCGCGGGCCAGTTTCTGCGCATCCTCGTTGGCCCAGAAGTGCATAAAGATCAGGCGCGGGCTCTCTCATCCAGCATGTGACTGTGGAGCGCCGTTACCTCGATAACGTTGCTACGTAGTGCCTTGATCACCGGATTAACCTCGTTCGCGATCAACAAGAAGTCACCCGATATCGCATGGAACCTCCTCTCTAACGCTGTGAAGTTCACTTCTGACGGCGGGACAGTCGACGTTTCGGTATGCAGAGGGTTCCTGCGCGAGGGTCTTGATTGCCGATACAGGATGGGGAATAATCCCGGAGTTTTTCCCCTACGTGTTCGAACGGTTTACACAGACAGACCGCCCGACTACGAGAAGGCATGGGGGGCTTGGATTAGGCCTGGCGATTGTGCGGCATCTGGTAGAACTGCACGGGGGAACAGTTGAGTCCCGAAATCGAGAAGGAAACGACGGCGCAATATTTACTGTGACTCTTCCAGCTTCGACATGACTGTTGCTCATAATGAGAGCGGTCGGAAGGGACAAACCTCCGATCGCTCACACGTTGAACCAGTACCAGTGTGGTGTGACTTAAAGCTTCGACACTAAGCTTCAATCGTAGCTTCGTTGCCCTCCGCCGATTGTTTGCGTCGCTTCCTTGCCTTGGTTGCGATGCCTAACAAACCACTCCCCATTAACAGCATCGTAGCTGGCTCAGGCACGGTAGTCATGTTTTCTTGTTCTCCATTCTTACTGCGATCGGATGGTGTCAGAATGCGGAAGCGGCTGAAATCGAAACCTGTCAGATTCGCATTCATCGCCGCCGAGAACCACTGAATTGAAGCAGCGGTATCGGGTGCGCCACCGTTGAAGAGGTTCCAGATGGCACCCTGAATCGCACTTGCCTGACTGGGAGTAGAGAGCATCTTATCGTAGAGCCAGGCGGCGCGCTGGTAGTTCAGAAGCGCGTTCGCCTGCCCGCCGTACAGTGCATTTGCCACGCCGGAAGCGTCGAGAGTGTTTATCGCTACGTTCCAGGTTTGTCCAACCTGAACATGGCGGTCAAAACTCACGCACACCATCGTAATTGGCGCGCTCTTCAGAAGGGCGCTGTAAGGGCCCGCGCTGAGTCCTCCGAAGGTGTTGGTGCCCACTGAAACAAGCGTCAGTGGTTCTGCATTGGCCGCGGAAGTGGCAACGAAGATCAGCGCCAGTAAAGCAGGCGCAAAAAGGAGCCTTTTCATAATCATTTCACCTTCCAGACCTTTAGTAGCCAGACGGATACCGAAAGCCTTGACGAGAGTTGAATTAACTGTTCAAGATGCGTAAATGCCGAATGGGTAGATGGTTCCAGAGTTCGACGAAATAACATGGCCGCATGACGGCTTCGGCCGACGGACAACCTAAGAATTTTGGTCGCGTATGGCGTAGGCGCCGCGAATCTTTGACTGTAAGTTTCTGCGCATGTTACAAGGACGCAGTTTCGGTTCGACTAATGAAATCACGTCCGAACATAAACTCCGTCACTAGAACGCGCGTCTTTCGCGTGATTGCTATCCTTTTTTTGGTCTACTCGGGACTCGATCTCACTGTTCCCGGAGTTTGTAGCGAGGAGTTTAGCGTGCCTGGAATTGTCGAGGCATTGGCATCCGTTAAAGGTCCCGATTTCTTGAAATCGTTTGCTTGCGTCAGGCCTCAAACAGATTTCCCGCAAGATCAGTCGCCCAGGAGATCGCCACCTGACGATGATTGTTTCTGCTGCTGTAGCCATGTATTGCGGGGTAATGCGCTAACCATCATCGCGACCGAGCAGTTGGAGTCCGCAGGGTCTGTCCCAATTAGCAATTCCTTGCTTTCACCTCCACTCGGAAGCCCCTTCCGCCCCCCACGCAACTCTTAAATCCCAAAACGAGTTGATTGAACAATTCTTTGGATTGTTAGAAGAGGTTTGGTCTGCATTGCCATGCTTATAAAACCAACGCAAGTCGCTGTGTTGTGCACGACACTATTCATTTCCATTACAGTCAGCGGTCAAACTCAGGGAACAGCGCGCGGAGTAGTCGTTGACAAGATGGTTGTGACTGTCAATGGCGAACTGATCACCTACTCCGACCTTTTTTGGCAATTGGCGCTCCAGCCCAACACGCCAATCGAGCCTCCCCGAGCTGATGATCTTAAACACGCGTTGGAGTTGCTTATCGATCAGCGGTTTATCTTTCAAGAGGCGCAGAAATTACCTTACCTCCACGGAGAAGATAAAGAAGTGGAAGCGGCCCTTGCCGAACTTGTCCGGTATTTTTCCACTCCGGAGGAACTACGTCAGCGTATGACGCGCGTGGGTCTGACATCGGACAACTTGAGAGAGATCGTCCATGAGCGCGTCGACATCGAAAAGTATTTGGACTTTCGTTTCCGGTCGTTCGTTGTGCTCGCATCGAAGGAGATCGAGGAATACTATCGCGACTTGTATGTGCCGCGGTTTCGCCGGACGAGCCCGGCCAGCATCGTGCCAAAATTTGAAGAGGTACATGCTGAGGTAGAAAGGACGCTTACTGAGAACAAGATTGAATCTGACATGACAGCTTTTATAGACCAGGCGAGGGATCGCGCCGAAATCGTGATCCTGAATCCATTATGAGAGGCGAACGGACCACTGTCGTTTTTCTGGCATTGCTCGCGCTGTTATCGGCTGCATGCGGTAAAAGTCCGGAGGAGGCGCGTCGCAAACTAGCAGAAAAGGGGCTTGCAGTTTCCGATGAAGCATTTATCAAAAGCGTTCGAGATGGCGATCTTGATACCACAACTCTTTTTCTTAACGCAGGCATAAGTCCCGAGA